>JAPLUR010000034.1 GCA_026397505.1 Candidatus Zixiibacteriota bacterium | reverse complement strand
CCGGGTGTTGAGATGGTCATGCCCGGGGACAACACGCAGATGGAAGTGGAGTTGATCACGCCGATTGCGATGGAGAAGGAGTTGCGGTTTGCGATTCGCGAGGGCGGCCGGACAGTTGGCGCCGGAGTCGTCGGTGAAATTATTGCCTAACGGTTCCCGTTTTGGAAAATTAGAAGGATTGATATGGACGGACAGAAAATAAGAATCAAGCTGAAAGCATACGACCACTATTCTCTTGATAAATCGACCAAGGAAATAGCCCGGACCGTACTGCGGACAGGAGCCCGAATTGCCGGGCCGATACCGCTTCCAACCAAGCGAACCGTTTACACCGTTCTCCGTTCGCCGCACGTGGACAAAAAGAGCCGCGAGCAGTTTGAAACGAGAATTCATAAACGGCTGATAGATATATATGAGTCAACGCCGCAGACGGTTGATGCGCTTATGAAGCTGGATCTGCCGGCCGGTGTTGATGTGGAAATCAAGACCTGATGATGGTATGAACTAATGAAGGAAATAATCGGCATAAAATTGGGTATGACCCGCATCTTCGGTACCGATGGGGAAGCAATTCCGGTCTCGGTCATCGAAGCCGGTCCCTGTGTGGTGATCGCCAAGCGGACTACCAAAAAAGAAGGCTATCGGGCGGTTCAGGTCGCTTGCGGAATACAGCGTGAGAACCTGTTCAATAAGCCCGAGCTGGGTCATTATAAGAAGGCCAATGTTCAACCGCGCCGTTATCTGAGGGAAATCAGTTATGAGGGCGAGATTGAAATCAGCGGTGAAATAAAAGTTGATATATTCAAGAAGGGCGAGAAGATTGATATTACCGGTATCTCCAAAGGTCTGGGTTTCCAGGGTGTGATGCGGCGTCACAATTTCAGCGGCGCCAATATCACCCATGGCCAGTCCGATCGTCAGAGAGCCCCCGGTTCGATCGGCTCCTCTTCATACCCATCCAGGGTTTTTCGGGGTCAGAAAATGGCCGGCAAGATGGGAAAGGACAAAGTGACCGTTCTCAATCTTGAGGTTGCGCAGGTCATCGCCGAACGGAATCTTTTGCTGGTGCGGGGAGCCGTGCCGGGGAAGAAGGGAACCCTGCTTAAAATCAGAAAGACCAACCGAGTCCGGTAGAATGGCAGGATGAAATGGAAATAAAAGTCTATAATCAAGAAGGTGCGGAAGTCGGCAGCGTTTCGTTGAGCGAAAGGGTTTTTGGCTATAAGCCGAACCAGCAGGTGGTGCACCAATATGTGGTCAATTATCTGGCCAATCGCCGGCAGGGTACTTCCAGCACCAAGGGGCGTTCCGATGTTTCCGGCGGTGGTGCCAAGCCATGGCGGCAAAAAGGCACCGGCCGGGCCCGCGCCGGCTCAATCCGGTCTCCTCTCTGGAGAGGCGGCGGTATCATCTTTGGACCGCAGCCCCGCTCCTATTACAGCAGTTTTCCCAAAAAGATGAAACGAGTCGCCATGCTTTCGGCTTTTTCGGATAAGGCTCAGAATGAAGGTATCCGCGTGATCGATACACTCGAATTGCCCGAAATCAAAACCCGGCGTCTGACCGCTATCCTCGATAAGCTTGGTCTCGACAAAAAACGTTGCCTCATATTGGACGAAGGGGAAAATCGCAATCTGGTGTTGTCGGTTCGCAATCTGGAGAATGTCCACTACTCGAGGGCTCCGTTGGCGAATACTTATGATATCGTCAATGCCGATGTTCTGCTGGTGAGCAAGGCCGGTTTGCAGAAAATTGAGGAGGTGTTCACCTCATGAAAGAGCCTCGTCGCATTTTGCAGTTGCACCTGATGACGGAAAAGACTACTCGACTGAAAGAGTTGGGCAACATTTATGTTTTCAAAGTCGATCGTTCCGCCAATAAGAGAGAAATAAAGTCCGCCATCGAAAAGGTTTTCGGGGTCAAAGTGGATACCGTTCGGACCATGGTGGTTCCCGCTAAACCGAAGCGAATGGGTCGTTATGAAGGCCGGTCCACTGCCTGGAAAAAGGCCATAGTGAAACTAAAAAAGGATCAACAGATTGCAGCCTTTGAGAATCTCTAAGGCGGATTACAGGACACTGTTATGGCTATAAAGAAATATAAACCGATTACCCCCTCGCAGAGATTCAGAACGGTCGCGAGTTTCGAGGAAATTACTTCCACCCGTCCCGAAAAGGCGCTCCTGGTCGCTCTTCGAAAAAAGGGCGGGCGGAACAACAAGGGCCGTGTCACGGCTCGCCATCGCGGCGGCGGTCATAAGCGCTTTATTCGAATCATCGATTTCAAGCGCAATAAATTTGACATCCCCGCGCGCGTTGCCTCCATCGAATACGATCCTAACCGCTCGGCCCGTATCGCTCTGTTGCACTATGCCGACGGGGAAAAGCGGTATATCCTGGCGCCCGACGGTCTCCAGGTCAATACAATTATTACTTCCGGCGAGAAATCTGAAATAAGAACCGGCAACGCTATGCCGGTCGGTCTGGTTCCCCTGGGCACTTTTCTGCATAATGTGGAAGTGGTCCCCGGCAAGGGAGGGCAAATCGCCCGCGGTGCCGGAACCTATGTCCAGCTGGTGGCCAAAGAGGGCGATCATGCCCACCTGAAGATGCCTTCGGGAGAAGTGCGGCTGGTGAAGCAGACCTGTTATGGTACTATCGGCCAGGTCGGCAATCCCGACCACAAGAACCTTTCCTGGGGCAAAGCCGGTGCATCCCGCTGGCGCGGCTGGCGGCCGAAAGTCCGCGGCGTGGCCATGAACCCCGTCGACCATCCGATGGGCGGCGGTGAAGGCAAAAGCTCCGGCGGTCGGCACCCCTGTTCACCATGGGGACAAAAAAGCAAGGGCTTGAAAACGAGAAGTAAACGGAAATCGAACAAATATATTGTTGAACCACGCGGAAAGAAGAAATAGTCGCGGAGGAATTAATGGCACGGTCATTGAAAAAAGGCCCATATATCGACGAGAAACTGTTGAAAAAGTTGCTGGCTCTCAATGAAACAGGTGAGAAGAAGGTCGTCAAGACCTGGGCGCGGCGCTCTACCATTTCACCCGATTTTGTGGGTCACACTCTGGCAGTGCATAATGGGAATAAATTCATTCCCATCTATATCACCGAGAATATGGTCGGACACAAACTGGGTGAATTCGCCCCCACCCGTACTTTTCGTGGACACGGCGGGAAACTGGCCGAGCGGTCCACGGCGGTGAAGGAATAGGGAGATAAACAAGATGCAGGCACATGCGCGAGTCAGATATTTAAGAATGTCTCCCCGGAAAATGCGTCGGGTCGCCGACTTGATTAAGGGAAAACCGGTTCAGGAAGCATTGAATATTCTCAATTTCACTCCCAAATTGGCGGCTCACCATCTGGCCAAAACCGTCAAGGCGGCCGCGGCCAATGCCATATCGGGAGTGGGGACTGCGAAGCTCAAAGCCGAGGATCTTGCGATCACCCGGGTAACGGTTGATGAGGCTCCCACCGCCAAGAGAGTCCGCTTTCAATCGATGGGAAGGGTTTTCCGGCTTCGCAAGAGATATTGTCACGTAATGGTGCAGGTCGAGGGTGAACCGGAACCGGAGGCCAAAGGATCGGCAGCCAAGCGGAAAAAAGCCAAAGCGGAAAAAGCGGCTCCCGATGCCAAAGCAACCAGGGAATCCGTCAAGCGGGAAGAATCTGAAGATAAAGAAAAAACCGCCGATACGGCCGCGGAATCATCTGATACGGCCGCCGAAGCGGATGATATAAAATCGGAAGAGAATAAGAACGAGGCGTAAAGGAGATAATCTTGGGACAGAAAACACACCCAATTGGTTTTCGTTTGGGAGTTATCAAATCCTGGAACAGTAAATGGTTCTCGGATAAAAATTTTGCCGGGCTTATCTATGAAGACATGATGATCAAGAAATATATTGTCGCCCGACTGGAAAATGCCGGATTGGCCAAAGTCGAAATCCTACGTGCTCCCAAGAAGGTCACCGTCGATATCCACACCTCGCGCCCGGGAATTGTTATCGGACGCAAAGGGGCTGAAGTGGATAAGCTTCGTGAAGAGTTGCAGCTTTTGACCCAAAAAGATATTTCGCTCAATATTATCGAAGTTAAGAAACCGGAATTGTCCGCCCAACTGGTGGGCGACTCCATCGCGCATCAGTTGGAAGGCCGCATTTCCTATCGCAGGGCCATGAAGAAGGCCATCAGTGCTTCGATGAAGATGGGCGCTGAGGGAATAAAGATTGTCTGCGGTGGCCGTCTGGCCGGAGCCGAAATCGCTCGCACAGAAAAATACATGGAAGGGCGTGTTCCCCTGCATACACTGCGCGCCGATATCGATTACGCCACTTCCACCGCGCATACCACTTATGGTACAATCGGCGTGAAAGTCTGGATATGTCGCGGGATGGTGATGGGTGCCGGCGAGATGGTGGTCAAAGAGGAAATTGATAAATCGCTCGCGGATAGACCGGAACTGGATGTTGACCGGAGAAGAGAAAGACCGCGGGGAGATGATAATCAGCGGCGGAGACGGCCGCGTGGCCGGGTTCATCGCCCGGATCGGCCTTCTGATGGCGCCCAGGCCGATGCTTCGCGCGATCGCAGCCGGCAATCCGGAGGTGGTGGCCCAAGGCCATCGGGAGATCGCTCCGATTCCAGAGGTGGTCAAGCCGATGCTTCGCGCGATCGCGGCCGGCAATCCGGAGGTGGTGGCCAAAGGCCATCGGGAGATCGCTCCGATTCCAAAGGTGGTCAGGTTGATACCTCGCGGGGTCGCGGCCCGCAATCCGGCGGTGGTGGCCCAAGGCCATCGGGAGATCGCTCCGATTCCAAAGGCGGTCAGGCCGATACCTCGCGTGATCGCGGCCCGCAATTCGGCGGTGGTGGCCCAAGGCCATCGGGAGATCGCTCCGATTCCAAAGGCGGTCAGGCCGATACCTCGCGTGATCGCGGCCCGCAATCCGGCGGTGGTGGACCGAGACCTTCGGGAGACCGCGCCGATTCAAGAGGCGGCCATAGACGTCCCGAGCAGGGACATGTCCCGCCCGCTCAACCCAAAGGACGGCCGGAAACGGATAATAAGGGACCTGCCAAACCACCGGAAAGTAAAACCTGATAACCAGGCCGTGAGTTGGAGATGATATTATGTTAATGCCAAAGAAAACCAAGTTTCGTAAGCAGCAGAGAGGCAGAATGACCGGAAAAGCTTTCCGCGGCAGTTCCATATCATTCGGCGAATACGGTCTCAAGGCAATTGAACCGGCCTGGGTCACCGATCGTCAGATTGAAGCTGCTCGTATTGCTCTCACCAGATATATCAAGAGAGGCGGAAAAGTCTGGATACGTGTCTTCCCCGACAAGCCGGTCACCAAGAAGCCGGCCGAAACGAGGATGGGAAAAGGCAAAGGCGCCCCCGAATTCTGGGTGGCCGTTGTCAAGCCGGGACGTATCCTTTTTGAAATAGAGGGAGTCACTGAAATCATGGCCAAAGAGGCGCTCCGACTGGCCAGCAACAAGCTCCCGATGAAAACCAGGTTTGTTACCCGTTCCGAAACGATAGGTGTATGATATGAAGATGGTTGCTCTTAGAGACATGACCCGGGACGAACTCCTGTTGAAGAAGAGGGAGTTGACGGAGGAAATCTTCAACCTCAACATGCGGAAAACGCTGAAAGAGCTTGATAATCCGCTGAAGCTTCGCACCATCCGACGGGACATTGCAAAAATAGAAACAATCCTGTCGGAGGACAGACTGAATTTGCGAAAAATCGTCGATGCGCCGATATCAATTCTCGATAAACACAGCCAGAAGGCGCCGGATACAAACGTGGATAAAGGTGAGTAAAACATAGGTTGAATATGAATAGAAATATGCGAAAAATAAGGGTCGGAAAGGTTATTTCTGATAAGATGGATAAGACCATCGTCGTCAGAACCGAGCGGACCATGAAACACCCTCTCTATGGCAAGGTCATCAAGACCTTCACCAAGTTCTACGCTCACGATGAGGCCAATCAAGCCCATGCGGGAGATCTGGTGCGGATAATGGAAACCAGACCGCTTTCGGCCACAAAACGCTGGCGGCTGGTAGAAATCGTGGAGAAGGCCAAGTAGCAACCCGCCGTCGCTATAGTTCGGGAGTCAAAAGATGATACAGGAATATACCAATTTAATTGTCGCCGATAACTCCGGAGCCAGGAAGGTCATGTGCTTCCGAATCTTGGGCGGAACCAAGAGACGATATGCCCGCTTGGGCGATATTATCGTTGTGACGGTCAAGGATGCTATCCCGGGCGGCACGGTCAAGAAATCGGAAATCTGCAAAGCCGTGGTTGTCAGGACTACGGCCGAAACCCGGCGGCGCGATGGTTCCGTTATTCGCTTTTCCGATAATGCCGCTGTCATTATTAACGATCAGAAGGAACCGCGCGGAACCCGTATTTTCGGGCCGGTGGCGCGTGAGTTGAGAGAAAGACAGTTCATGAAAATCATCTCTCTCGCTCCGGAAGTATTATAGAGGTAGTACTGATGAATATCAAGAAGGGTGACATAGTCGTAATCAGAAGAGGCAAGGACCGGGGAACGCCGGACAAACCGCGCACAGGTAAGGTTCTCCATGTCTTCCCGATCAAGAATCGCCTCATTGTCGAAGGGGTTAACATCATTGGGCGGCATTCCCGCCCCACACGCCGCAACCCGAAAGGCGGCATTGTCAAGAAGGAAGCTCCCATACATCGGGCGAAAGTGGCTCTCTTCTGCAAATCCTGCTCCGCTCCGACCAAAGTGAGTTATAAAGTCATCGAGGAGACGGAAGGCAAAAAATCAAAGATCCGCCTCTGCCGGAAGTGCGGCGAAGCTATTTAGATAGGTACCCGGATATGGCCAGATTGAAAGAATTTTATCAAAAAGAAGTGGTTCCCAAACTGATGAAGCAGAATAAATATTCATCAGTCATGGAAGTACCCCGTCTCACCAAAATTACCATTAATATCGGCGTGGGGGAGGCGATCGGCAATCCCAAGGCGTTGGATGCCGCCGCTGAAGACCTGACCAAGATCACCGGACAAAAACCGGTGTTGGCTCCGGCCCGGAAATCGATCTCCAACTTCAAGCTGAGAAAAGGCGTCAAGATTGGTACCCGTGTTACCCTCCGCAGGGAAAGAATGTACGAGTTTTTAGATCGCCTGACCAACGTGGCGATCCCCCGTATCAGAGATTTCCGGGGCATCTCCACCAAGTCCTTTGACGGACGCGGCAATTTTAACCTGGGAATCAAAGAGCAGATCATTTTCCCGGAAATTGACTACGATAAGATCGATAAGATACGCGGTATGACCATCTCTATTACCACCACGGCCAAGACCAATGAGGAGTGTCGTCAGCTCTTGACCGAAATGGGCATGCCGTTTACCAAATAGGAGATGATGTGGCAAAGAAGTGCTTAATAGAAAAGCAGAAACGGACACCCAAATTTAAGGTCCGTCGTTACACCCGCTGCCAAAGATGCGGCCGCCCGCGGGCTTACATGAGACGATTCGGCCTGTGCCGTATCTGCTTCAGACAAATGGCCCTGGCCGGCGATATCCCCGGAATTGTCAAGGCAAGTTGGTAAGCCAGTGAATTACAGGAGTAATATATGTCGATGACCGACCCGATTGCAGATATGCTGACAAGGATAAGGAACGGCGCCAAAGCCAAAAGAAAAGCCGTCGATGTTCCCGCTTCCAATGTCAAGCGCGAAATAGCCAAAGTTCTGATTCGAGAAAAATTCATCAAGGATATGGTGGAACTGCCGGACAACCGCCAGGGTATCCTGAGACTGTACCTTAAGTACAGCCGCGAGGATAAACCGATTATTAAAGGCCTGAAAAGACTTTCCACTCCGGGTCTGAGAAGATATTACGGTTTGGATGAACTCAAGAAAATCGGCAATAATCAGGTCGGTCTTGTAATCATCTCAACCTCACAGGGCATCATGACCAACCTTGAAGCGTACAAGAACGGCCTTGGTGGTGAGGCCGTTTGCAGTGTCTGGTGATTGGAGCTAATGATATGTCAAAAATAGGAAGACTGCCCGTAAAGATACCCGCCGGGGTGAAGATCGACCTGAAAGGTTCGGCTCTCAGTATCACCGGCCCCAAAGGCAGTTTATCGTACAACCTGCCTCAGCCGATCAGTCTCAAGGTGGAAGACGGCGTGATTTCCGTCAGCCGGCAATCGGATAACCGGCAGCATCGCTCTCTGCACGGTCTGACGCGGGCGCTCATTCAAAATATGGTGATCGGTGTCACCAGCGGCTACGAAAGAATTCTGGAGATGGTCGGAGTCGGTTACCGGGCCGAGCTTACCGGCAAGCTTCTTACCCTGAGCCTGGGATATTCCCACCCGATCCTGCTGCGGCCGCCCGAGGGTGTCATCATAAGGGTCGAGCCGAAGGAAAATAAAATATTCATTACCGGAATCGACAAACAGCTGGTGGGCATGGTAGCATCTAAGATTCGCTCCCTGCGGCCGCCGGAACCTTACAAGGGTAAGGGCATCAAGTATGCTGAAGAAATTATCCATCGCAAGGCCGGCAAGACGGCTGGGAAATAGAGGTTGCATCAGCAATGAACGCGCACGATATAAAGAAAAGAAGGGCCGCCAAGAAAAAGGCCCGTGTCCGCGGAAAAATCCACGGAACAGCGGAAAGACCCCGCCTGGCGGTGAGCAAAACGATTAAAAATATCTCGGTCCAGATTATTGATGACGAGAAAATGGTGACCCTTGCGGTCGCCTCTTCTCTGGTCAAAGAAATTGCCGAAAAAGCGGACAAAAAGACCAAAACGGCGGTGGCGGAAATGGTGGGGAAGGCCATTGCCGAGAAAGCCCTGGCCAAAGGTATCAAAAAAGTTGCTTTCGACCGAAATCGCAACTTGTACCACGGTCGCATCAAAGCCCTGGCCGAGGCAGCCCGCAAGGCTGGATTGGAATTTTAACTTTTCGATGAGGTAAAACTTGGCTCAGCTTGAAATGGAAAACCTCGATTTCGTGGAAAAAGTAATCCACGTGAATCGTGTGGCTAAGGTTGTCAAGGGCGGCCGCCGGTTCAGCTTTACGGCTCTGGTGGCGGTCGGACAGAAAAACGGCCGCGTCGGTGTCGGCCTGGGAAAGGCCGCGGAAGTCTCTGAGGCGATCCGCAAGGGTACTGAAGCCGCCCGCAAGTCGATGGTGAAGGTGACGATGACCCCTGAGGGAACTATCCCGCATCAGATTATGGGACGGTACGGTGCTTCCACGGTGATGCTGAAACCGGCTTCTCCCGGTACCGGTGTGATTGCCGGCGGCGCCGTTCGCGCCGTTCTGGAATCGGCGGGTATTCAGGATGTCCTGACCAAAGCCCTGGGCAGCCGTAATCCCCATAATATTGTCAAAGCCACCTTGAACGGATTACGGGCTCTTCGTTCTCGGGAAGAACAGGAACATTACCGGACCCAGGGTTGAAAGCCCGGGACGGTGAGGTATTGATATGGCAAAACTGAAAATCACTCAGATTCATAGTACCATTGATAAAAATTGGAAGCAGAAAAGGACTATAATCGCCCTTGGTCTGGGGAAATTGCATCGTACCGTGATTCATGACGATACCCCGCAGATACGCGGTATGGTCAAGGCGGTTGAACACCTTTTAAAATGCGAAAAGGTTGAAGAATAATGACACCGTTAATGCTATCCCAGTTAAAGCCCCCTTCCGGTTCCCGCAAGAACCGCAAGCGGATCGGGCGCGGTCCCGGCAGCGGCATGGGGAAGACCTCGGGAAGAGGTCATAAGGGTCAAAAAGCCCGTTCCGGCGGAAAAGGAAATGTGAAAAATTGGTCGGAAGGCGGTCAGATGCCTCTTCAGAGAAGACTGCCCAAACGCGGCTTCACCAATATTTTCAGGGAAGAATATCAGGAGGTTAATATCACCGCTCTGGGCAAGTGCCCTCCGGGTGAAGTTACTTCTGAAACATTGAAACAGTTAAGGATCATTAAATCAACCCGCCTTCCCATCAAGATCCTGGGAATGGGTAACCTGGAAACAGCTTTGCATGTCAAGGCGGCGGCCTTCTCCAAATCAGCCGTCGAGAAAATTAAAGCGGCCGGCGGAAAGGCCGAGGTGGTTTAGGTGCTGAACACTTTCCAATCCGTTTTCAAGATTGAAGAACTTCGCAAGAGAATTCTCTTCAGTCTTGCCTTGCTGGTCGTCTATCGCATCGGCGGCCATATTCCCACACCGGGTGTCGATGGCGCTCTCGTGGCCCAGGCCCTTTCCGGCGAAACCATTTTCGGACTGCTTGACCTCTTTGCCGGAGGCGCTTTCCGCAACGCCACCATTTTTGCCCTGGGTATCATGCCTTATATCTCGGCTTCGATTATGCTTCAGCTGCTCGGGGCCGTGGTTCCCTACCTGCAGAGACTGCAGAAGGAAGGCGAAGAAGGGAAACGCAAGATCACCCAGTACACCAGATACCTGACCGTTCTCATCGCCGCTCTGCAGGCTTTCGGCACGGCGCAATTCCTGACCACCCTGGAAATAGGCGGCAGTAAGATCGTCTATATGCCCTATGGCGAATTTGTCGCCCTCACCATGCTGACCTTCACCTGCGGTACAATTTTCATCATGTGGCTGGGCGAGCAGATCACCGAACGCGGGATCGGCAATGGCATTTCGCTTATTATCTTCATCGGTATCGTGGCCCGGTTCCCCGATGCCGTCATTGAGGAAGTGCAGTACCTCTGGTTCGGCACCCGTTCCTTCTTTATCGAGGTGATCCTGGTTGCCGCCATGATAGCAGTGGTCGCAGCGGTCATTCTGGTTACCCGCGGGCAGCGAAAAGTCCCCGTGCAGTATCCGCGGAAAATTATCGGCCGAAAAATTTACGGCGGGGCGACAACCCATTTGCCGCTCTCGGTAAACTCCGCCGGCGTCATTCCGATTATCTTTGCGCAGTCGATTATGTTCTTGCCGGCCACTTTGCAGCAGCTGTTCCCCAACAGTGATTGGATCTCCAATATTGTGTCGGGCTGGCTGGCTCCGGGGTATTTCGGCTATTCACTCATTTATGGCCTGATTATTGTCTTCTTTGCTTATTTCTATACCGCCATTGTTTTTAATCCCATTGATATCGCCGATAACATGCGCAAGAACGGTGGCTTTATCCCCGGCATCCGTCCCGGGAAACGAACGGCGGAGCATATTGAAAAAATCTTGACCCGTATCACTCTTCCCGGCGCTATTTTCTTTGCCGCCATCGCCATTTTGCCCTGGGTTCTGATACGGCAGTTCAATATAAACTATTTCTTCGGCGGCACCGGACTTCTCATTGTCGTCGGTGTGGCTCTGGACACACTCCAGCAGATCGAATCGCACCTGCTTATGCGCCACTATGACGGATTTATGAAGAAAGGTAAAATCCGAGGGAGATCGTATTAATGAATTTGATTTTTCTGGGACCTCCCGGTTCCGGCAAAGGCACTCAGGCCAGAAGAATATCGCACGAGTTGAATATTCCACATCTTTCCACCGGCGATTTTCTTCGGGAGGCGGTGCGCGATGACACGGAACTGGGGAAAAAGGCCCGGAAATATATGGAGGCCGGCGATCTGGTGCCGGATGATATTATCATTGAGTTGATCGAGGAGAAGTTTCGCAACGGCGAGTTGAATAACGGCGGCATTTTGGACGGTTTTCCCCGGACTATCCCGCAGGCGGAAGCATTGAATATGATGTTTGAGAAACACCGTACAGTGATCGATAAGGTTATCTTGTTGGCGGTTTCCGATCAGGAAGTGATCAAGCGGCTCTCGGGAAGGTTTTATTGTCCGACCTGCCATGCCGGCTATAACTACCCGGTTCAGGTGCCCCGGAAGGAAGGGCTCTGTGACAAGGATGGTACCAAGCTTCTCCGTCGCCACGATGATGAGGTGGACGTGGTTATGAACCGGCTGGATGTATATAAAAAGCAGACGGCGTCTATCGTGGACTTTTATCGCCGGGCTAACAAACTTTCCGAAATCAAGGCCGATGACGGCCCCGACCTGATTTCCGAACGCATCCTAAAGCTATTGACTGAAGTTAAACAGGTGTGATAATTATTAAGACCGACGCCCAGATTGAGACCATGAGAAAAGCCGGTAGTGTTGTGGCCGAGACGCTGCGCCTTGTGAAAAATCATATCCGGCCCGGAATTACGACCGCTGAAATCGACCGGCTGGCGGAGGATTTTATCCTCTCGCGCGGGGCCAAACCGGCTTTCAAGGGATATCATGGATTCCCTGCCAGCACCTGCATCTCTATCGACGATGAGGTTGTCCACGGAATCCCCGGAGCAAGGGTTCTTATGGATGGACAGATCGTCTCGGTCGACCTGGGCGCCATTGTCGGCGGTTACTACGGTGATTCCGCCGCCACTTTTCCGGTGGGAGAGATTTCGGAAGAAAAGAGGAAACTTCTCGAGGTGACCCAACGTTCTTTAGAGGCCGGTATCGCCAGGGTTAAAGCCGGTAACCGGCTTGGCGAGGTTTCCGCCGCGGTACAGGAGACCGCGGAAGCCGCCGGATTTTCGGTGGTCAGGGAACTGGTCGGTCACGGAATCGGCAAGGCGATGCATGAGGACCCGCAGGTGCCTAATTTTGGCTCCGTGAATACGAAAGTCGATGGCTGGACGGTGGTGACGGCGGACGGCTCCCCTTCGGCCCATTTCGAGCATACCGTCGCGGTTACCGATGACGGCTGTGATATTTTGACACTTTAGATTAAGGATTAGATGGCCAAAGAAGACACCATACAGGTCGAAGGAAAGGTTTTGGAGCCTCTCCCTAACGCCATGTTTAAAGTGGAACTGGATAATGGGCATGTGGTTCTGGCCCATATATCGGGAAAAATGAGAATGCATTTTATTAAGATTCTGCCCGGCGACCGGGTGACCCTGGAATTGTCCCCGTACGATTTATCGCGCGGCAGAATTATTTATAGATATAAATGACAGGAATTTTTGAAGGCGTGGTATTATGAAAGTCCGTTCATCAATTAAGAAAAGATGTGAACACTGCAAGATCATTAAGCGTCACGGCATTATTCGTGTGATCTGCAGTAAGAACCCCAATCACAAACAGCGCCAGGGATAGAAATTAGTTGTTTTTTATAGGAGGTTATTTTGGCACGTATTGCAGGTGTCGATTTACCGAAAGATAAAAGAATAGAGGTGGGATTGACCTATATATTCGGCATTGGTAACCCATCAGCCAAGAAGATTCTGGCCAAAACCGGAATCAACCCGGATACGCGGGTCAACAAACTGACCGAAGAAGAAGTGTCTAAGCTTCGCGGTGCCATTGAAAGCGAGTTCAAGGTCGAAGGGACTCTGCGCAGCGAGGTGTCGATGAATATTAAGCGACTAATCGACATCGGAAGCTATCGCGGTTTGCGCCATCGCCGGGGATTGCCGGTGCGCGGCCAGCGAACCAAAACCAATGCGAGAACCCGCAAGGGTCCCAGAAAGACAGTGGCCGGCAAGAAGAAAGTCATCGCCAAAAAGTAATCTAATTCAATAGGGTAGAAACGTGGCCGAACAAAAGAAAAAAACGAAAGTCAAAAAGAGATTAGGTAAAATAGATTCCGTTGGAATCGCCCATATTCAGGCAACCTTTAATAATACCATAGTTACCATCACCGACACCCAGGGACATACCGTCTCGTGGGCCACGGCCGGTAAAGTCGGATTCAAAGGCTCTAAGAAGTCGACGCCGTTCGCGGCTCAGCTGGCGGCCAATTCGAGCGCCAGAGAGGCCTTAGACCTCGGAGTCAGAAAGGTTGAAGTGTGGGTGAAGGGACCGGGAGCCGGCCGCGAGGCTGCCATCCGCTCATTGTCTGCGGCAGGACTCGAAATCACGGCCATTAAGGATGTCACGCCCATGCCCCACAACGGTTGCCGCCCGCCCAAGAGAAGAAGAGTTTAACGTGGCACATGTGGGAATCTGTGTCTTTAGGAATTATTAGGAGATTTCATGGCTCGATATCGTGATTCAAATTGCAAACTCTGCCGTCGCGAGGGCGAAAAGCTTTTTCTCAAAGGGCACCGCTGTATGACCGAAAAGTGTGCCATCGAGAGAAGGTCCTACGCCCCGGGTCAGCACGGCCAGACTATGCGCTATAAGGTTTCCAACTATGGCCGCCAGTTGCGCGAAAAGCAGAAAGTCCGCCGTGTCTATGGCGTTCTGGAAAAGCAATTCCGCAACTATTTCCATAAAGCGGAACAAAAGGTGGGTGTCACCGGTGAGCAGTTGTTGCAGTTGCTGGAGTGCCGCCTTGACAATATTGTCTATCGTCTCGGCTTCGCTCCCTCACGCAAAGCCGCCCGTCTGCTGGTGACTCATCGCCATTTTACCGTCAACGGCAAAATCGTTGACATACCCTCGTACCAGCTGAAGCCGCATGATGTTGTCAAAGTGCGGGATAAATCGAAAAACCTTGATATCGTTCACGCCGCCTTAAAGGAGTTTGGACAGGCGGAACAGATGGGCTGGCTGCGTCTTAACAAGGCGGCGCTGGAAGGTGAATTGCTTGAATATCCCAAGCGCACCGATATTCCGATGACCGCTAATGAACAGTTAATTGTGGAACTTTATTCGAAATAGGTTATTATCGGCCTTTTGGGGAGGCATTATATTATGAAATGGAAAAGCTTGCAGATGCCGAAAGAAATCGTCTCGGACCGTTCATCGGCGACAGAGAATTATTCCCGATTCATCGTCGAACCTCTCGAGAGAGGCTTCGGCATCACGCTCGGCAACGCCCTGCGACGTGTCCTGCTTTCTTCGATACAGGGCGCCGCGGCTACCTCTATACGGGTCGACGGTGCACTCCATGAGTTCACCACGATTCCCGGTCTTTATGAAGATGTAACCGAGCTGGTGCTGAATGTCAAGATGATGCGGGTCAAACTGTACGCCGATGAGATGAAGACGGTGACTCTTCAGGCGAGCAAAAAAGGTCCCTTGACCGCCGGCATGCTTACAACCGATGCACAGGTGGAAATCTTGAATCCCGACCTGCATATTGCCGAGCTGGTCGAGGATCGCGAATTCAAAATGGAAGTTGATATCGACGGGGGCCGCAGCTATGTCCTGGCTGAACAGAACAAGCGCCCCGATGCCCCGCTCGGCACTATTTTTGTCGACTCACTTTTCTCGCCGGTAACTAAGGTGAATTTCGAGGTCGAGAACACCCGTGTCGGACAGCGCACCGATTATGATCGTCTTATCATTGAGATAAGCACCGATGGATCGATTACTCCCGAGGATGCCCTTTCTTTCGCCGCCAAGATTCTTAAGGATCATCTGCAACTACTTATCCATATCGATGAAGAAATTCAGGTGGCCGAGGAAAAAGTCGAAGACGAGGAAACCGTACGCATCCGCCAACTGCTCAAGACCAGAGTTGATGAATTGGAGCTGTCTGTGCGATCCTCCAATTGCCTGCGGGCGGCCAATATACAATCCCTGGCTGATCTGGTTTCCAGAGGCGAATCAGAGATGCTCAAATACCGCAATTTCGGCCGGAAATCTCTGAACGAATTAAATGCCATACTCGACGAATTGAATCTGTCATTCGGAATGGATATCTCCAGGTTCATGGAGAAACCGGAAAAGTTATAGAGGATCAACATGCGACATCAGATGAAAGTTCGAAAGCTCAGCCGTACCAAACCGCATCGCGAGGCTATGCTGAATAATCTGGCAACTTCCCTTTTTGCCAACCGGATGATTGAGACAACGGAAGCCAAAGCCAAGGAACTTCGCCGGCTGGCCGACCGACTGATCAGTACCGCTAAGGATGATTCCCTGGCGGCGCGGCGGCTGGTCGCCGAAAAAGTTAAAGACCGGAAAGTCCTGAAGAAGCTCTTTACCGAAATCGTTCCGCAATTTAAAAACCGCACTTCCGGTTTCACCCGGGTGGTCAAGGTCGGTTTCCGCCGCGGTGACAGCGCTATGGTGGCTGTGGTCGAGCTTTTGACGGAAAAGCCCAAAATCGAAAAGGCCAAGGGCAAGAAACAAAAAGGCGCCTCGAAGAAAAAAGAGAAAGAAGTCGCGGAGACGGCGGGGAAAGCCGCAAAATCCGAAAAGGGAAAGGCCGAAGAATAATCCCCTTTTCTGCCGCCAATTTAATTTTAAGGCCCGCTGGAGCGGGCCTTTTTATTTCAAAAAATTCGATTGCAATTCTCCGGCGATTTTTGTATAATCTCCTATCTTAAACAACCATATCATATTTGGCCTTTAATGAGTTGCATTTTAATGACTTATAGACCAGCCATCATCGTATCCCCGAGCCCAACCAAATCGAGAGGAGTGATATATGAGTGAGCCCAGAAAAGGAATGTCTAAAGGATGTCTGATTACCCTAATAATCGCATCCATCATCCTGGTAATCATCATTGCTCTGAGTATTGTCTGCTATGTCAAGCGTGATAGCATCATGCAATGGGGTGTCGTCACTATGACCGACCAGACCGCTACGGAAGTTATCGCCAACCCCCCCGACAGCATTTCAGCTGAGGAAATTAAAACGCTCGTGACCGATTTCAAGCAAGCTCTCAACGATAAGAAAATCGGCTCTGCCGAATTGCAAAGTATCATTCTGATGTATCAGGATTTCTGGAAAGACAAGAAAATCGAAAAGGAAGAGGGATTGAAATTCGTGGAAGAGCTGAGGAAAGTGCTTGGGCCGCCGACGCCCCCGGCACAGTAATCTGCGACAATGTTAGGCGTAGATAATATATTGATATTATTATAAATAAGTTGATATATATAAAGTAATAGTTTATGTATCACGTCGCCGCCATTCTGATTGGATATCTAATCGGCTCTATCCCTTTTGGCCTCCTGATCGCCAGAGTCTTCGGTATTCCGGATATTCGCAAGGTCGGTTCCGGAAATATCGGGGCCACCAACGTCTGGCGTGTGGCCGGACGAATTCCCGGTATATTGGTCATGATCGGTGATGTCGGGAAAGGAGTGGCCTCGGTATTAGTGGCTGCAATCATTCTTCCGCCGGCCGACCTGACGGAATACTTCAAGCTGGCCTCGGGCTTGGCCGCGATTTTGGGACATATCTTCCCGCTTTTCCTTCGTTTCAATGGCGGCAAGGGAGTCGATACTGCTCTGGGTATGATGGCCACGCTTCTGCCCGTTGAAACTATCATCGCCTTGGCGATATTCATCATTGTGGTTACAATCAGCAGATATATTTCTCTGGGTTCTATTCTGGCCTCTTTCTCGTTCTTCCTGGTTGTACTGCTGGAATGGGTACTCAATCTTGATTATGTCCATCCGATCTATATTCCGGTTTCCTTCCTGCTGGCGGTCATGATAATCATGACTCATCGGGGCAACATCAAAAGACTCCTGAATGGAAGTGAAAGCCGTTTCCAGCTGCATCCCAAAATGGCAGTAGGGGAGGAGAAAAATGGCTGAGAAAATAGTTATCCTGGGAGCCGGCAGTTGGGGCATAGCCGTGGCCAATCTGCTCCATTCCAATGGGCATGACGTGACGATGTGGGAGTTCAATCCGGCCGATTGTCAATCTCTGCTGGTCAACCGAACTCATCCGCAGAAGCTACCCGGGATTGACATTCCGTCCGGAATATTGATTACCAACGAGCTCAGTCTGGCGGTCAGCCGGGGCGACTATATTATCCTCGCGGTGCCGACCCAGAAAGTTCGTCAGGTCTGCCAATCGCTCGATAAGCTGCTGCAACTGCCGAAATATTTCGTGAATCTTGCCAAAGGGGTCGAGATAGGTACACTTCTTCGAGTATCAGAAATAATCCGCTCGACCATTGCCTCCTCCACCGATGATCGAATCGCCACCTTATCCGGCCCCAGTCATGCCGAGGAGGTAGCCCGTAATCTGCCCACTTCGGTGGTGGCGGCATCATCCAATTTCGAGTTTGCGGCTGCCGTGCAGCGCCTGTTCAGCCATCGTACTTTCCGTGTCTATCGATCGAGCGATCTGAAGGGAGTCGAACTCGGGGGGGCATTGAAAAATGTCATCGCCATAGCCTCCGGTATCACTCAGGGGCTTGGGTTCGGCGACAATACCAGCGGCGCCCTGATCACTCGCGGTCTGGCCGAGATAACCAGAATCGGTGTCAAACTCGGCGCCGACCCGCTGACCTTTGCCGGTCTTTCGGGCATCGGGGATCTGGTCACTACCTGCATTTCGCGCCATTCGCGCAACCGCTATGTGGGGGAAAAAATCGGTCGGGGGGAGAAGTTGTCGGACATTCTGGCCGGAATGGTAATGGTCGCCGAGGGAGTAGACACTTGTCGCTCGGCCCGGGCTATGGCCGAAAAATATCAGGTGGAGATGCCCATCACAGAGGAAGTTTACAAAGTTCTTTTTGAAGATAAACCGCCGGCCGAGGCGGTCGCCGATTTAATGGGTCGTTCCCTGAAAGAAGAGGTCTGGAATTGATTTCTATGGAGGTATATAATGCCGCGCCGAAAAAATAAAGGCGAAGATAAGCTTTATTATTCCATCAGTGAAGTGGCCCGCATGACCCGCTTGGAAGCCTATGTTCTCCGCTTCTGGGAGAAGGAATTTCCAACGCTCAAGCCGAGAAAAAACCGCGGCGGCAATCGGGTCTATCAAAAACATGATATCGAAATTATCAATCAAATCAAACAGCTGCTCTATAAGGAAAATTATACTATCGAAGGGGCTCGCAACCGCCTCCGGGGAATTAAACCGACCGAAGAGAAGAAGGAATTAGTCGCCTCCGGTAAGTTCCAAACCATCATGGGCGAGATCAAAAGCGAGATTGAAACCCTGCTCAAACTTTTCCCTTGCCTTTTTGGCATGTTCGGTTAGATTAGGTTGTCGTCGGGGAGTAGCGCAGTTTGGTATAGCGCACTCGCTTGGGGTGCGAGAGGCCGGCAGTTCAAATCTGCTCTCCCCGACCATTAATCAGGGTCAACATAAACTCCGAAAGATATGGTTTCAAACTCACTGTCCACCCATAGGAAATATATCGAGGTCCTACGGGCCATGACCCCGGAACAGAAACTGCTTAAAGTCTTCGAATTGACAGAACTGGTCAACCATTTGTTTCGGGAGGGCCTGCGGGACCGGTTCCCGAATCTATCCCCGAAGGACTTTGAGAAACTATTTTGCGAACGACTTGAAAAATGTCACAATCGCAACTGGTAATAAAATTAGTCTCAATCCTCGAGAGCGCCGGTATCGAATATATGATAACCGGTTCCATCGTTTCAAGCATTCAAGGAGAACCCCGTTCCACCCATGATATTGATATTGTCGTTGCATTGAACCGGTCACACATGGAGACTCTCATTAGTGCCTTCCCCTCCCCGGATTTCTACATCGATAAGCAGGCTGTTTTAACGGCCCTTGAAGAGAAGAATACATTCAACGTCATTGATGTAATCGGCGGCGGCAAGATTGATTTCTGGATATTGACCGATGATGATTTTGATAAAACACGTTTTTCAAGGGTATTCAGCTTCGATTTTATGGGAATTCCAATCCGTATATCAACGCCAGAAGATACCATTCTTGCGAAACTTCGCTGGGCTAAATTATCGGGCGGCAGCCGCAAACAATTCATCGACGCTCTCCGTGTTTATGAAGTGCAGCATGAAAAACTTGATCTGCATTACATTGAATATTGGACGGATCGATTGGCGATAGAAGAGCTCTGGCGCCAACTGCTGGACGAGGCGATCACCTTATGAATGATTCCTCGCTGAATATTGGCGAATTTCCCCGTGGCATGGGGCATACCTCATTAACAAACTCAGAACCTGCAATCCTTATACTTATCCCCGCCTATAACGCCGCCCGGTATCTGCCGGAACTGGTATCAAGAATTCGCCGGGTCGCCGATGATTCCGACATTCTTATCATCAATGATGGTTCCACCGACAAGACGGCCGAAATCCTGCAAAACCTCGATGCCCCGTATCTTATTAATAATCCCAATCAGGGGAAAGGATATACATTAAAAAGGGGATATGATTACGCGGCCGACAAAGGATACGATTATGTCATCACCATCGATGCCGATCTGCAGCATCTCCCTGAGGAACTCCTCCGATTTATGGCCGAATCCGGCAGGGCAGATATTTATATCGGTACCAGAAAAATAGAGCTTGCCATCATGCCTTTCGCTCGCTGGTTGACAAACAACCTGACCTCCCTTATCATCTCCATATTCAGCGGCCGGAGGATCAGAGACTCGCAATCGGGATACCGGATGATGGCAACTGATTTATTGCGACAGGTAAGAGTCAATTCGGTCAAATATGACTATGAATCGGAAATCCTGTTTCAGGCCGGCGCGTTGGGGGCGAAGGTCGGCGAAATTCCGATTACAACCATATATGAAGGGTCGCTCTCTTATATCAACCCTCTGATTGATACCGGACGATTTATCAAACTTATTTGGAAAAGGATTCTTTTATGAAATTATCCGAAATATTCTCCGATTGGGAAAGGATTCGCCTCGAAATGATCGAGGGTGTTTCGTCACTCACCCAGGATCAGCTTGATTGGATTCCGGAGGGAGGCAAAAGCAGCATTGCCGACCTCCTCCGCCATATATCTGAGGCCGAACTCTGGTGGTTTGGACAGGTGGTGCTGGAAAAAGCCAGATATCGCGATCTGACCCCCAAGATGGCGCCGGAGATAACAAGTATTGTGAATGAATTGCAGGAATCTCACAAATTTGTATTGGAAGCTCTGGAGATTAATACCGTCGATGATTGGAATAAGAAAAAATATTCTCCACGCCCGGAAGAAGTTCTCAGCCTGAAGGATATTGCCTGGCATACAATCGAGCATGAAATGCGGCATCGGGGACAGATATTCATGCTCATGCGCCTGCAGGGAATCAAACCGCCGAATGTCTGAGAGAGGGTTACCACAGTGCTGATTCTTTTAACCAATGATGACGGCATCTATGCCGAGGGCCTGCTGACTCTTGAAAAGGAGTTAAGGAAAAAAGCCGAGGTGCTGCTGTTAGCGCCCGATCGGGAACAGTCGGCGGCAGGCCATTCGCTCACTCTTTCGCGCCCCCTCCGACTTCATCAACGCGGCCCCGGACGCTATACCTGCGATGGTACCCCGACTGATTGTATCATGCTGGCCGTGCATGGTCTGTTAAAGCACAAACTTCCCGACCTGCTCATCTCCGGTATCAACCACGGCGGGAATATGGGCGAGGATATCACTTACTCAGGGACCGTGGCGGCCGCCATTGAAGGTTCGATTCTGGGGATTCCCTCTTTAGCCGTATCCAATACCGATTCCGAGAATCTCAAATCGTTTGCGCCGGCCGCCGGATTTATCGCCAAATTCGTGAAAAGATTAGCTGGCTTTGAGTTTTCCACCGACACTTTCCTGAATATCAATTTCCCGCCGCTAAAGGGGATGGCTTTCACGCGGTTCCGTTACACCTGCCTGGGGAATCGTGTATATAATGATATTATTATTGAGAAAACCGACCCGCGCGGGAAAAATTACTACTGGATTGCCGGAAAGTCAACTTGGAGTGATGTCGACGGTTCCGATTTTGAGGCCGTTTCGGCCGGCTATGTCTCTATTTCCCCTCTGAGGATGAATTTTACGGATTTTGAGACAATGGAAAAAATGAAAGGGTGGAATCTCAAACTTTAATCGGGGTCTGCGGCGGCCCTACAAATAACTTGACTTACTGTCACAAATGAATATTTTATGTAGGTTTAAATCGGGGCGTAGCGCAGCCTGGTAGCGCACTTGGTTCGGGACTAAGGAGTCGCTGGTTCAAATCCAGTCGCCCCGATTTAAAAATGAAAGATGGCTGTTGAGTGATTCAATAGATTGGGAAGAATACCGCAAATCAAGGATTGAAGCATGTCGAAGAAGAAGCAACTATTTATCGCTGTTGTCGGGGCCGGCAAATGTTCTCAGAAAATGAAAGACTTGGCTGAGAAGGTCGGCCGAACCATCGCCGAAAATGGCGGCATATTGGTTTGCGGCGGACTCGGCGGCGTCATGGAGGCCGCGGCCAAAGGAGCGAAATCCAAGAAGGGAATCACTATCGGAATTCTCCCCGGTGAGACACGCGAGGAAGCCAACGAGTTCATCGATATTGCTATCCCGACTGGAATTGGCGATGCTCGAAATCTGATCGTCATTCGTGCCGCCGATGCCGTGGTCGCTCTCCCGGGAAAATTCGGCACCCTCTCGGAGATGGCTTTCTGTCTGAAACTCGAGAAACCGCTGGTTTCCCTTTCGGCCTGGCATATTTCGGAAACCATTGAAGAATTTGACGACCCGGTAAAGGCGGCTCTAAAAGCCCTGGAGTTGGCAGGAAAATAGACGTTGAGCGAGGTCGGCGTTACCATTAATGTCCGAGGAGTCGTTCAGGGGGTTGGATTCCGATACTGGTGTTACCGAAAAGCCAGGGAATTGGCTCTGCGCGGTTATGTTGCCAACCTTTATGACGGTTCCGTTGAGGTGGTTGCCGAAGGTGAAAAGGGGATAATCGAGGAATTCCTGAAACTTCTTAAAATCGGCCCCACTTATGCCCAAATTACCGATATCAAAATCCTGCGCCATGAAAAGCTGAAAGGCTTCAAAGACTTCACGATTGAATATAAGGACTGACCAATGATCGATCTGAAATCAACCATTAGATCTATTCCCGACTTTCCCAAAAAGGGAATTATGTTCCGGGATATCACGACGCTCCTTCTTGAACCACGTGCCTTCCGTCAAACTCTTGATCTGATGGAGGATTTTTGCCGGGGACGAGACATCAGCAAGATTCTGGCCATTGAATCCCGGGGCTTTATATTCGGGGGGGCGCTGGCGGACCGCCTTGGAGTCGGCTTTGTGCCCATACGGAAGGCCGGCAAGCTGCCGGGGAAAACTGTCAAACAGGAATATGAACTTGAATATGGAACCGATTCGATTGAAATCCATGCCGATGCTCTTAAATCCGGTGAAGCAGTAATGATTGTCGATGACCTGGTCGCTACCGGGGGGACTCTTGAGGCGGCCTGCCAACTGGTGGAGAAAGTCGGGGCCAGAGTGGCCGGTCTGGCCATCATGATTGACCTGGCTTTCATCCCCTGGCGAAAGAAACTGGAAAAATATGAGATTTTGACTCTTGTAAAATACGATTCCGAATAATTCCTGCCCCCGTAGCTCAGATGGATAGAGCAGCGGTTTCCTAAACCGTTGGCCGCAGGTTCAATTCCTGCCGGGGGTATTATTTATCGCCCAATTCCATGAAATTAAACCAGATCAATCGCCCACTCGCCTGAATTCACCGCCATTCGGGCCAATAATAAATTTGAAAAACAGTTTGACATGGGAGAGCCTAATTTTTATATTTCCCGTCTAATATTTTGAGACGATGAACGTCATAAGGATAAGAAGAACAAAGTCATTTAAATATCGGGAGGACCGAATATTATGAAATTGTCGTTGTCTAAAATCGTCGTGATCTGTGCCTTTATCCTCACAACGACAGCCTGTGCGCAAGAGCAGGGATTGATCTACAACTTTTTCGGAGGCGGGGCGCGCTCGGAGGGGATGGGTCAGGCCTTTCTCGCCATTTCCAACGATGGAACGGCGGGAAGCTGGAATCCCGCCGGTCTGTATGTCCACGAAAAGACTCTCATGTCGTTCAGTTATGATTTCTTTATGCCCCGCGGCAACTATACCTACAACGTCTCACCGGGGCTTTCCAAGACCTTCGCTCACGAAGGGAGTTATGGTGCGCTCAATTATTGGAGTATTGTCTCGCCGCTCCGGATTAAAAACCACCACTTTGTCATGAACCTTTCCTATACCAAAAACTTCGATACGTATTTTAAGTTCGGAGAAAGGCTGGTCGACCGATCCACCGAATCCCCCAATGCCCTCTATACCAAGCATGGGCGAATCAGCAATATCTGCCTCGCTCTTGGCACCCGGTTGTACGAACAGGTTTCCTTTGGTCTGGCCTTTAATGTTTATATGGGGACGGTCGTGGCTAATGAAAGCCGAACGCTGTTGCATGACACGACGCTTCAATTTGGAACATATCCTTATACTTCCAATATCCAATTGATTGATTCCACTTCCTATTCGGGTTTCAGCACGATCCTTGGCCTGATGTATTCTTCGCAGAGCATTCGAGGCGGTTTGGTCGTCAGGACTCCTTTCAGCCTGAAGGGTTCCACCGATTCCTCCATTTATCGTTTCTCGGCCCTGAATGGAGTGGGAATCGATGATCTGACCGATACCGTATATATTGATGAAAAGACCTCCAAGCAGGAAATGCCCCTGACCGTCGGACTCGGCGCAGCCTATAATGTGAACGAAAACCTGCTTCTATCGGCCGATTTGGAATATCGCAACTTCGCCGATAAGGTGGTGAAGAATCTGGATTCTGTGCTGCTGACGGCCGGCGGCGAGAGAAATGAATTTTATACCGACCGCAATCCTTATTGGAAAGATGTCTGGCAGTATCGCCTCGGAGCGGAATACCTGATCCATACTCCCATTGGCATTATCCCGTTGCGATGCGGCTTCCGCAATGAAGAATTTCCCGGCGGTAATATTACCAGCTACGCAATACGCTATGAAGGAGCTAAAGGCTCGCTTACTAACGACTCCTCCCGCATTTCATACATCCTGGACTCTTATAACAAAGGGCTGGAAAGATTTCACCGGGTAACCGGTTACAGTCTGGCCGGAGGCGTCGGCATTCACTGGGCGCAGATTCAGCTTGATTTCGCCTATACCTACACAACTTACAAGCAGGATATCTATGCGTCTCTCGATGCCGGGGTAAAATCCAGCAATCGATGGAAAAACCACCATATTAACTTTACTTTCACGGGGTATTTTTGATTTAACCAGGCTTGGGCAGGGTTGCATTTGCGACCCTGCTTTCTTAATGACCGTCAGGAATCTGCCCAAACCGCCGATATATTCTTAAAACCAGTATCCAATTGAGAGAAGCTAATGCGTACCAAGGTCAAACTAACCAAACATCAAATCAAGGAAGACAAGTTCACCAATTACATGCTCTTGACTCGAGATTGGTTTCTCGATAATTGGCAGATCGTGGCTATTTTGGCTGCTGTGGTTGCTTTGATAATTGCCGGTTCCGTGTACTATTTCAGGATGAAATCATCAAAAGACATCGAGGCGGCCACCCGACTCACCAAGGCTGTGGCCGAGATGAGACGGCAGAACTTTCAGGTGGCGATTCTCGAACTCAAGACCCTCTCCGATGATTACGGCGGCGATATTGGTGGCATGGCCCTCTTCAACCTGGGCAACGCCTACTATGACAGCAAGAATTATGATGAGGCCATCAACAGCTTTAAGAATTACATTGATAATTATAAACTGGATAAATTGACCACCGCTTCCGCCTATGGCGGGATTGCTGTCAGTCTGGAATGCAAACAGGATTTCCTTGCCGCCGGCGATAAATATGTCGAGGCCGTCAAATATTACCCTGAATCACCCTCGGCTCCGGATTATTACCTGGGTGCCGTTCGCACTTATGTACAGGGAGGCGACCGGCCGAAGGCCGAGCAGATGTTCAAGGAACTCGAGGAAAAATTCCCCGGGTCGGATTATGGCCGAACAGCAGCACGATTGATAGCTCAATTGAAATCGCAATAACTCAATCTCACTCGGTCTTCTATGTCAGAGAACAAGAAGTTGAAAATTGCCTTTCTCTGGCATATGCATCAGCCTTTCTACCTCAATCCCCTGACTAATCAATTTCTCTTGCCTTGGGCACGTCTCCACGGACTCAAGGATTATCTCGATATGCCTCTGACCGCCGCCGAATTCGAAGGCATGAAAGTCACTTTCAATCTGGTACCGTCGCTTCTCGACCAGATTCAAATGTATTGTGACGGATATACCGACCGTCACCTCGAATTATCTCGAATTCCGGTTCGCCATCTCAATATTGATGAAAAGAAGGAAATCCTTCGGACCTTTTTCTCCGCCCACCAATTGAATATGATCGATCCCTATGCCCGGTATCGTCAGCTTCATCGTAAACGCGATAGCTGCGGGTCTGATATCAGCCTGGCCGTCGAAACCTTCTCCACTTCGGAATGGCGCGACCTTCAGGTCTGGTCGAATTTGGTCTGGATCGACCCGATGTTTCGCTCTCAGGAGCCGGTCAGAACTTTCTTTGAAAAAGGGCGTGATTTCACCGAAGAAGAAAAAGGGCAGTTGCTCGATTTCCAGATTGAGTTGCTCAAAAAAATCATCCCCACCTATCAAAAATTGTTTGCTGAAAACAGGATTGACCTATCGTTTACTCCCTATTACCACCCCATCCTGCCTCTTTTGGTCGACACCGAAAGCGCCCGGGAAGCTCTTCCGCTGATTAACCTTCCGGCCAACCGCTTCTCCCATGCCGAGGATGCCCGCTGGCAAATCCGGCAGGCGATCGAAAAATACCGCTCCCTTTTTGGAAAAAACCCGAAAGGAATGTGGCCATCAGAGGGTTCGGTCTCCGAGGAAGTCCTGAAAATCTTTTCCGAGGAAGGAATAAAATGGGTGGCGACCGATCAGGATATCCTCCAGCAATCGCTGGCTAAATCGGGTCTGGAATCGCGGCATTTCTCGCCTCATACCACTTATGTCTATAATCATGCTCCCGAGTGCAGGCTTTTTTTCCGCGACCGCGGCCTTTCGGACAAAATCGGCTTTGTCTATTCCAGCTGGGAAACCGAGCGAGCGGTCAATGATTTCATTCTCAATCTCAAACGAATCCGGGATTTCTTGAAAAGTCAATTGGATAATTGCGTGGTGCCGATCATTCTTGACGGTGAAAATGCTTGGGAATATTACCCTGATGACGGTAATGGATTTCTCCGCCGCCTTTATACGGCCCTTGGCTCCGACCCGGAGCTGGAGGTTGTCTCGATGTCGGATGCGGCGGATGCCATCAAACCGACCATCCTGCCCGAGGTCGCCGCCGGTTCCTGGATCAATCATAATTTCCGTATCTGGATCGGACACAGCGAAGATAACGCGGCCTGGGATATCCTTTTTGCCGCCCGCAAAGCCCTGACTGATTATGAAAAGGGACATCTTGATGCCGATCCAGACAAACTCCGAAAAGCCTGGCGGCAGATCTATATTGCCGAGGGTTCCGACTGGTGCTGGTGGTATGGTGATGAACACCAGGGCGCCGATAATGAAAAATTCGACCTCCTCTTCCGGCTTCATATCGCCGAAGTGTATAAGCTGCTGGGGCTGGCACCGCCGCTGATTCTATCTCAGCCCCTGCATCGCGATCGCGGGGAATCATTGGTGACCCTGCCCGAATCGCTTATTACTCCGCAACTGGATGGCGTTTTGACCCACTATTATGAATGGAGCGGCGCCGGACATTATAATTGTCTTGGTTCCGGCGGCGCCATGCATCGCGTCGACAGCATCATCACCGCCATCTACTTTGCCTTTGATACCGACAACTTTTACATTCGCCTTGACTTCGCCAGAAGATTTGATTTAGTTGGCATTAAGAACGGCCGCGTTGTGGTTGACTTCAAAAATATCGGACAGAAAGAAATCCCCCTGGAAAAGGGGGTACTGAGAGATAAAGGTGATTATAGTTATATCTTTAACCAATTGCTGGAAGCCCGATTTGAACGCAAAGCGCTTCTCCGTGGCGGAAGCGGTCGGCTAGAATTTTCGGTTATGCTTTATTCGGCAAACGAATCGCTCGAAAGATGGCCGATCAACGACCCGATCGCAATTGATTTGCCGGAACGCGATCAGGAAATCTTCTGGCAGGTATAAGAACAGGGGAGAGGATATGGCGGAATCATTTTTCAAAAGAGACGAAGAGACTGTCAGCCCGTCGCAGATACCCGGGCTGGATGAGACTGGCGGAAGTCCTGTCAAGGATGCGGAGGTGGCCAAAGATCAGGGGATGATTGCCTCGATTCTGGCTTATATACCTTTTCTTTGCCTGATCCCCTTGTTGCAGATGAGAGAAAGCGAGCAGGCCCGTTTTCATAGCAAACAGGGGTTGCTCCTTTTTCTCTTGGAATTGCTGGCCGGGATACTATTAATACCCGGGCTTTCCGGCGCTGTCTGGCGGACCGTCCTTATTCTGGCCCTGGGCGCCTCTGCGGCCGGCATCATTTTCGGAATTCAGGGCAAGGAATATCGTCTGCCTTTTATCAGCGATATCGCGGAAAAAATGAAACTATGATGCTCTTTCTTCGGAAATCACCCTCAATTGCCGTAATTCTGAGCCTCTTATTGCCGCTGCTTTTCGGTTGTGCTGTCACCGGGCCGGGAGGCAAGACCTCGTTGATTTTCATTGGAACTGAAACCGAGGTTTCCATCGGCGCCGGCATGGATTCCACCATCCGCAAGGAAAATCCCGTTCTCCGAGACACGCTCTGGCAACAATATCTGGATGGTATCGGGCAGAAAATTATCGCCGTATCTGACCGAAAGGACCTTGATTACCATTTCGCCGTCATTGATTCCAATATTGTCAATGCCTTTGCCACCCCCGGCGGATATGTTTATGTTTATACCGGCCTGCTCAAACAGATGGATAACGAAGGCGAACTGGGCGCCGTTCTGGCCCATGAGATCTCGCATGTCGTCGCCCGTCACGGGATCAAGAGGCTTCAGGCCGCCATGGGTGTCTCTCTGGCCGAGCAATTGGTTTTCGGCAAGAACCCCGGCATCATGGCCCAGGCGGTCAATATCGGTCTGGGTCTGACCTTTGCCGAATATTCCCGCGAAAATGAAAACGAAGCCGACAACTATGGCATACAATACATGATAAAAGCGGGGTATGATCCCCAGGCCTCAATCACCATGTTCGAAAAACTGGCCGCCATGTCCCAGGGAGATCCCAATTTCTTCGAAAAACTCTCGGCCAGCCACCCC
>JAPLUR010000033.1 GCA_026397505.1 Candidatus Zixiibacteriota bacterium | reverse complement strand
AAGTAATTCTGGAGGAAATTGCTTATGGTCAGAACCACCAGCGTCGGTTTGGGCAACTCCGCACCCAGGCCGCCGAACATCTTGGCGAAAGTCGGAACAATAAAAGTCAGCATGGCGATAGTCACGACAACCGCCACGACGCAGATGACAGTCGGATAAACCATGGCGCCCTTGACCTTGCGAATAAGGGTATCGGCCTTTTCGCGATAGACGGCCAGACGCACCAGAATTGTATCGAGTGCGCCACCCATTTCACCGGCTTCCACCATGTTGGTATACAGATGGTCGAAAACCTTGGGATGGCGGGCGAGTGCTTCTGAAAGAGTGGAACCGCCCTGAACCGACTCTTTGACTTCGTTAATAATCCGGCAGAGTTCTTTACTTTCCATCTGGGTACTTAGAATTTCCAGGCACTGCACCATCGGCAATCCGGCTCCGATCATGGTGGCAAACTGCCGTGTGAAACGCGAAATGTCGATTTTCTTGATGCCGGACCCGAGCTTGATTTTCAGTTCCGCCGGTTTTTTGCGAATGCTCGCGACAAGAATTCGATTCTGGCGCAGGGCCCGCTCCAGTTCCTCGCGGCTTCCGGCCGACAATTCCCCTTGTACGGCCGCACCGGCAAGAGTTTTTCCTTTGTATTCAAATACTGGCATAATCTATTCCCTTTCCCGGCCGAGGGCTAAGCCATCACCGGCGTTTTGCCCCGGGATAACATCTCATTCAATTCCTGCATATTCGAGCTGAAACTCATGGCGTCGCCGATAGTGATTTTCCCGGAATTATAATTCTCGGCCAGAGACTGATTCATGGTTTTCATGCCGTACTTCTGACCGGATTGGATCATACTGTATATCTGATGGACTTTATCATCACGGATAAGCGCCCGAATGGCGGGAGTGCAGACCATTATTTCCAGCGCCAGAACGCGCCCGCCCCCTATCATGGGAACGAGACATTGTGAGACAACCGCCTGGAGCGAGAAGGAGAGCGAAGTGCGCACCTGTTCCTGCTGGTTGCTGGGAAAGGCATCAATAATTCGGTTGATCGATTCCGCCGTGGAGTTGGTATGCAATGTGGCAAAGGCCAGATGGCCGGTTTCCGAGATATTCAGAGCGGCCTCGATGGTTTCCAAATCCCGCATTTCTCCGACCAGAACAACATCGGGGTCCTCACGCAGCGCATATTTCAGAGCCGCGGCAAATGAATTGGTATCGCTGTAAACCTCCCTCTGATTGACAATGGAGGATTGATGCCGATGCAGATATTCAATCGGGTCTTCAACGGTGATGATATGGCATTGCCGCTCCCTATTGATCTTATCAATAACGGCCGCGAGCGAGGTTGACTTTCCGGAACCGGTCGGCCCGGTGACCAGTACCAGACCGCGAGGGAGTTTGGCGAATTCCGCGACGGCTTTGGGCAAACCGAGTTCTTCGAAAGTCTGAACCCGGTAAGGTATCTTGCGCAATGCCACCGCCACATTTCCCCGCTGCATGAAAACATTGCACCGGAAACGGCTCAGATTCTCTATGCCGAAGGATAGGTCAAGTTCCGAGTTGGTCTCAAATTTAAGCCTCTGCTTCTCATTCATGATGGAGTAAGCCAGTTTCTTGGTCATTTCGGGAGCCAGAGTTTCATAAGTCAGTCGGACCAATTTCCCATCAACACGGATCACCGGAGGCGAACCGACAGTCAGGTGTAAGTCGGAAGCATCCATCTTGACCATATCTTCGAGAAGCTGGCGCAATGTTAACATAGAAACTCCTGAATGCTCAGCTGAGGCTTGTTAGATATTTCATCTTACTCTTATATCGGTAATTTTGGATGATTCTTGACAAGCAAATCGCCCTAAAGGCCTATTTAACCCGATGATTGCTAAGGAATTTGATTAAAGTGAAGCCAGAGGAAAAGAGAGGTTGTCAGGAGGTAATGGCAAACACTTCCTCGACCGAAATTATGCCGGTTTTCATCTTTTCCACCGCCGCCATCCGCAGGGTCAGCATCCCCTCCTTTATGGCCTGCTCCCGGATTTCGGTATCCGTGGCCGAAGAGAGAATCATCTGCTCGATAGCCGGCGTGACCGGCATGACTTCGTAAATGCCGGTTCTGCCCGATTGACCGGTATTGCCGCATTCGTTGCACCCTCTGCCCTTAAATGCTTTCAGGTCCTTACTGAGAAATTCCGGCACATTAAGAGCGGCAATCTGTTCGTCGGTAAGGTGATGTTCTTCCCGGCAAGTGGCACAGACCTTGCGCACCATTCTTTGAGCCATGATAAGGCGGGTCGCGGAAGCCACCAGATAGTTGGGCACCCCCATATCGACCAGACGATTAATTGAGGAGGGAGCATCATTAGTATGCAGGGTGGAAAAAACCAGGTGTCCCGTGAGCGCCGCCCTGATGGCGATTTCGGCCGTCTCACCGTCACGAATTTCGCCAACCATGACGATATCAGGGTCCTGTCGCAAAAAAGATCTGAGAGCAGCGGCGAAAGTCAGACCGATATCGGACCGTACCAGGACCTGGTTAATACCGTCAAAATTGAACTCCACCGGGTCTTCCGCAGTCATAATATTCACATCTATGGTATTGATCTGCTTGAGAGCAGAATAAAGGGTGGTCGTTTTACCCGAGCCGGTTGGTCCGGTCACCAGAATGATCCCATACGGCAGATGAATGGCTTGGTCGAATCTCTTGAGTGATTCAAGACTGAATCCAAGCCTGGTCATATCCACCATCAGCGATTTTGGGTCAAGAATACGCATGACCACCTTTTCACCGAAAATGGTGGGAAGAACCGAGACACGGAGGTCGACTGTCCGTTCGCCGATTTTGATCTTGATGCGACCATCCTGGGGAAGTCGTCTTTCGGAAATATCGAGATCCGCCATGACCTTCAACCTCGACACAATAGCCGCCCGGTACTTATAGGGCAGAGGCGCCATTTCCCGGAGATCGCCGTCATGGCGAAACCGTACGCGGATTCGCTTTTCGTAGGTCTCAAAATGAATATCGGATGCCCCCATTCGAATCGCATCGGCGATAATCGAATCAACCAGCTTGACGAGCGGCTTGTCCTGGACCGCGGAACGGAGATCCGCTTCGGAAGGCGTTTCCTCCTCGGAAGAAACTACTTCCAGACCGGAATCATCCTCTAGTCCCTTGACTATCTGAGAAAAAGCACCCTCGTCATGATAGTATGTTTCAATCGCCTTCTGAATCGCCTTTTCAGGAGAAATGACCGGCTGAATGGAGCAGCCAGTGATAAATTTCACCGCATCGAGAACATAGATATTATTGGGATCCGAAATGGCGACAATGAGGTTTTTACCCAGCTTGGAGACGGCAATGACATTGAATTTACGGGCTATATCGAGAGGAATCAGCTTGACTATTTCGGGATTAAGCTCAACGTCCGAGAGACGAAGCGTGCCCATATTGAGTTGTTTGCCGACAAAGGTGGTGATTTCCTCCTCGGTGGCAACCGCTCCGATGGACACCAGAACCTGCTCGAATTTCCCCTTTTTATCCTTGACTATAGTCAGAGCCTGATCCAACTGCTCCTGAGTGATCTTGCCGGCTTTGACAAGTATGGCACCAAGTTCGGCAGACATCTAAATCAACTCACAATCTTTAACAAGACACGGATATCCCCCTTTGTAAGTACCGGAATATCCGGAGAAAGGGTTAGTCCTGAAAGATATCGTCCAATTTGTTCCCGGCCGAAGCCGCGAATTCATCGGATAAACCCGACCCCTCGGTACGGGCTCTTGCCTTCAAGGATGCAAATATTCTGCCCAATTCTACGGCTGTCTCTTTGGCGTAAAGACGAACCATACCGATTGTCGTCCGATCATCGAAAATGACCGCCATGATGGAGCGATCCCCTACCAGAGACATGTGGATATGATCTTTTTTCCCCTGATGAAAAAGAACCGAGAACTCCGATTCCCCCACCAGCCGGGCAATTTCCTTGGTAGAAGCAAAGGAGCCGGCCAAGAGCGCCGCCAGAGCGGTCGTATCCAGAGAATGTGTAAAGCCCTGACGAGTAATCAAATGGCCGTCTTTGTCAACCATTAAGGCGCATTTTGCTTCGGCCCCTTTCAACAACCGAGCCAGGATGGAATCGATTTTCTCGATTTCCTCTTCGTATATGATCAAGCTGTCATCGTTCACAGACGGCACCTCCTTATCTATTTAATCCCGAACAGACGCTTGAAGAAACCGGGTTTCTTCCTGATCAACCGCTGCGACGGCGCCATTGAAGGCGTCGGCAGGTCGGGAGTATTAACCATATCAAATCTCTTATCTTCAGCGGACATTCGACTCTTGAAACCCATCGATTCTTCCTCACGGGCGGCCGGCTGAAAGTCGGATACAGTGATGCGTCTCTCGCGGCGAAGAATGCGGGAGGTTGTCGAACCGGGATACGGCCGCTGTGACTTCTCTTCGGGCGAGACTGGAATCGTTTGCTCAACCGAGGTTACATCATCCGACGGCGACGGTTCCGACAACCCATCATGATGACCGACAGATTGCGCCATCCTCTCCTCATCCAGAGTATTGTACTCTACCGACTCTTCATTCGAGGTTTCCACATCTTCGTCAACCGGCTCGTTCTTGCCGGCTTCATAAACCGGCTGCCTGACCTGCGGCGGTTCTCCAGCCGACGCCGGAGAGGGCTCGATTATCGGCCCGGAAGCAGTCGGGGACGCCGCATAGGCGGCCGCAGCCGGCCCAACCGCTCCTTCCTCCGCGGCCCTTTCCGCAACCGGAGCGCTTTCCCTGGCCGGCGAGGATGTACTCCTGCTGGTTTTGGCTTTTTCCAGAACCAACTTAATGATCATCTTCAAAGTGTCAAAAACCCCTTTACCCGAGACCGCTTCAGCCTCAAAGGATTTCCATCCAAGCGAATTCAATTTGGCATCTAGCTCCGCTACAGAGAGAATTCCCGGCAGGTCGCGCTTGTTATATTGAATCACTATGGGAATCTCTTTCAGGTCATATCCGTATTCTTCAAGGTTTTCTTTGAGATTGGTCAGCGATTCAATATTCTCATCCATCTTCTCGGCCTGGCTGTCGGCGACAAATACCAGCCCGTCGGTTCCCCGAAGCACCAGTTTTCTGGTGGCATTATAGTACACCTGGCCGGGAACCGTGTAGAGCTGAAATTTGGCGGCAAAGCCGTTTATTGCGCCGATATTGATCGGCAGGAAGTCGAAGTAAAGGGTGCGGTCGGCTTCCGTTGCCAGCGAAATCAATTTTCCGCGAGTCGTCGGCGGCACCTTCTTATGAACATAAATCAGGTTGGTCGTCTTCCCTGACAGACCCGGGCCGTAGTAGACTATTTTGCAGGTGACTTCACGCGTTGCATAATTTATCGAGACCATAGCTACCCTTCAGTCAAAGTCTGAATATTCTTCAATTGTCAGTGCCGGTGCCGATCTTGGCAATGGCATTTTTTATTTCCAGCCGGATAAGGCCGATATTGACATCCCTTTCGGCTGTAACGACCAGGATTCCGATTCCGGCATCGGAGAAAAAGAGTTTGCCGGTGGCCGCCTCTATCGTCACCTGCGCCAGCGGCGTCTGCTGCAAACGATCCAGAGATTTCTGGATGTTGCTGGTTATCGATGCGGCCAGCGCACCTACCGCTTCTTCTTCCAGTGAGGTGTCCAGATCAGCCGCGATAACAATGCCGTCGTTCCCAACAATCATCGACCCCGTGATTCCGGTGGTCTTGTTAAGTTCTTCAAGTATTTGATACATATTTCTCCTCCGGGCTAGCCGGCAATAAATGGCCGTAGCGTTCGGATGCATATTTTCTGATTATCTCCGCGGCCTGTGTAATTCGGATGCCCAGAAGGTCATCCTCATCCCGATTAGACAGAACCAGCAGGTTGAAATTGTATGTTTGCATTATGGTAAGTTTACGCGCGCCGAAGGCAAGGTCCACCCGGTCAGGGTTTTTCCCCTCTTTGGTGCGTTTCAGAATATTCTTATTAGAGTGTCGAAATAAAAGACTCAGCGGAGCCCATTCTTCCGGATCGGCATCGCCTCGTCTGAATGAGGCCATCGCCAGTCCTTCTCTATCCACCACCGTCGCCAGAAGCACGGCATGATGCTCGCCCAGATATTTCACGGCCCGTTCAAAACCGTTCATGTCATGTACCGGACCCATCTCAAAACGCGGCTCCTGGGCCGGGTGAGCATTCAACGCGGGCTTCTGCTCTGTTCGCGGCAAATAGGGGCGCAATTTCTCTTCCTTTTCGGCCGGCGGTTTCTGGTAACTCCGAGGAAACGGCCTGCGAGCATGAGCGTTATCGCCGCTGATGGCATCATAAAACGGCTTCATGGCAAAAGGCGCCACCAAAACGTGCAGGATAATGGCGGGAAGATACCGTGAGATTCCCAGAGTCAGGGCCGCGGTCAGGCCAATACTGTACATCAATGCGATGAGAATTCCAAAAATGGTTCCCAGAACAATCCGATAAAGGAAAGTCAGGCCGGCTCCCTCAAGTAATTTCAGGAGTGTCGTTCTGGGGCGAAGCAGGAAAAGAATCACCCCATAGTAGACTATTTCCAGCGCGGAATAAATGAATGAACCGGTCGTCAGATTCATTCCCAGTTGGGCCGGGAAAATGACCATCGGGACCACTATCAACAGGCTCGATATCAAAAGAATCAAACGACTGTTTTTATTTGCTGTGATCATTATGATATCCCTTGCATCTAAATGGTATCAACAGCCAAACGGCCCAGAAGTGAAGTCAACTTCAGGCGCAAAGTCCCCAGATTTATATGACGATTGGCCTTTATCAAGAGAAGGCTTTCGCCGAGGGGCAGGAAACTGATTATCAGGTCGCCTGCCTCGAGCAGAACATTTTCATATTTCCCGAATCTGGCAATTTCAATCTGCGATTGGATGGTGCTCTCTATATCGCGGACGACCGCGCCATAGAGATCGTGGGGCACATCTTCATCCCAGCGGGCCTCCGCCACCAGCCCGTCACGATTAATCAGAAGAACGCCATCCACTGCAGCAATCACACTCAACATATCCAATAATTGACTCATCGAAATCGTTTCCACCGGTTTCAGCCTGATTGTCTTGTCCGAAACCGAGGCCGGTTCCTGTTTTGCCGCATTCTCAATCCTCGCGGCTGATTCCAGGGGAAGCTTGGCGGCTATATCCATCAACTTCTTGACATTCTGATTTTGCGGGTCGGCGATATTCAATTTATTGAGAAGCCGGGTGGCCCGGGCGAATTCACCCTTATATATGTATATCTCCGCCAGAAGAAGGTCCGCGGCATGGCTGCTCCCCTCCAGTTCAATACCCCGCAAGGCTTCCATTTCGGCCCAGTCATACATTCCTTTATCCAGATTAATTTTGGCCATCACCACATGACCGGCGCCATAATCGGGATGAATCCGTAGGCCATTCTGGCAGGTACGAAAGGCCTTATCTACCTCCCCCTTCTTACGATAGGCTTCCGCAAGAGCGGCAAAAATCTGGGAATTAGGATTCTCCTCGAGAATCTTATTGCATTTGGCTATTCTATCGTCTAATTCAGCGATATTAGCCATAAATATTTCTCCATAATGGCTGCCAAGGCGTTAAGCATCAAAGAATTAATTGGGGCCATTTTTCATTATTATGCAATTATAACCGCTGTCAATACTTATGTCAATATAATTAAATCTAACTCAGCACCTTCCGCGTCTGATATAGACCGGCCAGCCAGGTCCCCGCCATTGCTACGTAAAGCAGAGTGGAAACATAATCCGGCATTGAAACAATTTTCGCCCGGTCAAAAATAATCAGGACCTGAGCCAGGCATAAGAGCACAAACCCCAGAAGAAACATCTGCCAGCTTCGTGACATCAGACCTCCCTTGACGAGGGAAAGAATCTGCACTGCCCATAAGAGACCGATTACGGCACAGGCCAGGAGGGCAAGATTAAAAAGTGAAGCGGCCGAAAAGAATCCGCCTCCTCCGGAGTCGGCGCTGGCCGGCTGAAATGTGACCAGCCCCAGTATGACGGCCATAAATCCTTTTTGTACGAATCTGCTTATCATGAAGCACCTTTCACCAGCTTGACGACTCTGTCTGCTTTCTTTACGGTATTCATTAAATTCTCATCCAATTGATATTTCTTGACTAACTCGCGGCGCAACGCCAGCGGTTCGGAAATTTCTTTCTTTATGCTTCCCACCGCCTGACGATATATGCCCTGGCCGAGAAAATAGAAAACGTATTCCAGTTGATTGCTCAGCATATTTTCCAGGGCCGACATAACCGTATGCATTCTCACCGCCTGCGGTATTTTGGTAATCTCGGTGTAAAACTTGTCGAAAGTTGGATTCAGGTCGACGCCCGGGTCGAAGCCGGGGAAATAGACCAGAAAACCGTTGCGAAAACCGGAGAGATACTTATTGAACATCGGATTCTGATCTCCCACGACATTTTCGATCAGGGTGCGGATTCGGTAGAAGCAATTATTATACATCGCAAAAAGAATGGATAGTACGATATCTTCATCATTCTCCACCTCGACCTCTTCCTTGCGAACCGCCTTCCCTGCCGCCTGTACCAGGCAGGAGACGATCAATTTGTACAGGGAACGACAGGTGACAAACTCACCCATAGGTGAGGCATTTATCAACTCGGGCAGAGTTTTCTGACCATCGATGAGAGTCAAAATTCGGAACTCTTCTACCGTAAGGGAAACCTCATCCTTCTTGGTCTTGGGTGAAGGATTGAGTTTGAGCAAAATGTCATCCGGGGGAAGGACTTTCTGGATTTCCACCCACTCATCGATTCGGCGGGTGCCCTCCATGATAACATTCATGGTGTTCAACTCGATGGCAAAGGGAAGTTTTTTGGGAGCGGTATTCTCCGCAAAAGTGAAATCCCCTTCCTGCCAGGAGAACAGGTTATAAACGATCTCTTCGATTTGCAGACGCAGGCATTCGACTATTTCATCTTTGTCGAAAAGATTCATGTCAACGAGCGTGGTGCCGAGCTGCCGACCTGTCTGTTTATGAAGGGCAATGGCTCTTTCCAGATCGGGTTTGGAAATCTTGCCGCGGCGTAGCAGAAGATTACCCAAAAGATCTTCCGTGGAATTGATGGAAGAGGCATAAATAATATTTCCATCACGGAAAGCTACTTCCTTCTGGCGAGCCGCTGTCGAAACCTGCAAGACGCCGGTTTTCTTACCGGTCGCCAGAAGCTGCAGAATGTCCGGAAAGGAAACGGTTTTCAGATTCCCTGCTAAGCTCATATCCGTTCGCTTCTTTGCCTTCTAAAAATGGTTTTCTGGCAAATTATTCTAATTCTAATACTTCTCTTATCTTATCGGGAAAACAGAAATTATTCTTAACAATCGCCGGGGGTGAATTTTCGAGTCAATCGGCGATCCTCAGTCGCCCGTTTTCATAAAGCATTTCCACCGCTCCAACCTTAGATGTCTCAATAAGATAAAGCGAGTCTCCGAACTTGCTCTCCAATTCTCCATGAAGCAATAAGGCTTCCTTGCTCATTTTATTGAATATGAGGTGCTTTAAACCAGGACATTTCGCGTCAGTTATAAATCTTAAGTCCGCTTCCGAAAACATTGGCTTAACAAGAGTTATCTCATGACCACCTTCGAGAAACTCCGCCGCCCGACTTATTCCGCGCTCCTCGCCCAGCAGTATCAATCTCGAGACCCCCATATCATAAACCAGAATATTATTCTCGATGAGGGAAGAATTATTGAGCGTATCATTGATGAATGAGAGAGAATCGGTAAAGACCAGAACCAAGGTGTCATAGGCAATGCCGCCGGCGCTGCAGATATCCAAAAAAGTATTGCGAGCGGTTGCTGGAAGATAAATCTTCTTCGCCGCTCCCTGGCCGAGAAGCGTCGATATCTCTCTTATCGTCTGATACCCCACCGAAAGCGCCACCAGATCAGCACTTTTCAGCCCGGTATTATACATGAACGGCAGAATTACTTTTTCAGAATAATCATATCCCCGGAATGGCAGTCGGGAAAAGACGATCTGCGGATGTTCGCATTGGTGTGCCATAATGAAGCCGCCGGAGACGGAAAAAATCGTGAACCGCTCGAGTTTCTTCTGCGTGCCGATCCCAGTCAGGAGAAAGACAATTACGACAACGGGCAGATACAGAATTAGGGCCATGCGTCCTCGGCGCGAAGTGAGAGCTGCGGCCAGAAGCAGAATGAATGCATAATAAATTAAGAGGGTCCAGCCGGAAATCGGGAAGTTGCCGGTGGGAATACTCTCAAATGAACCAAACAATTGGAGAGAAGATGATGTAAGAGAGATTATCTGGTTGAGTACTGCACCCGCCAGGAACCCGGCCGGCGGGAGAAGAAATGCCGCGGCAAGAAGAAAGACTCCGCCGATGGTGCAGATTGTCACCAGAGGCACGATCACCATGTTGGCAACAAATGAAATCAACGGCAAGCGGTGAAAGTAAAAGGCCGAGAGCGGCATTGAAACAAGCTGTGCCACAAGACAGACGAGCGGGGGCCAGACAAGATATTTAATCCACCGCCGGTTAATCCATTTGCCCCACAAATCCGACAGCCTCGGCAAAAAAACTATCAATCCCCAGGCTGTGACAAATGAAAGCTGAAAGCCAATATCAAACAGCGCCCCGGGATTGATCAGCAGAATGAGAAGGGCGGCACAGGCAATTATATTATTAAACTCAATACGCCGCTGAAGAAACTGCCCCAGAAGCAGAAGCGCAGCCATTAGGGCGGCCCGAACAACCGAAGGCTGATTATGAGCCAGGTTGGAAAATATGAATATGATTAAGATTAGAAGGAAGGTACGAAGGCTCCTCCGAAGAAGGGTCGTTCTGAATAGAAATGAAAAAAACAACACAACCAGCGCCACATTCGACCCCGAAACAGCGAGCAGGTGCAGAGTGCCGCTGTCACGAAAAAATCTATAGATTTTCGGGGAGATGTTTCTGGTTTCTCCGATGAGAAATCCGGATTCCAGAGCGGCGGCCTCAGGGTCGAGAGTCTTATTGAAAATACTCAGGATGCCGCTCCGCAGTGATTCAATAGTTCTAGACACCAAGCGACTGGCATCCGGTTTGATCCAGATTGAGTCGCGAAGCGACAGGTAGGCGACTCCAAAAGTCCCTCTCAAGTTGAGATAGCGCCTGTAATTGAAACCCGAGGGATTCATGCCGCCTTTTACTGAATGGAGTTCCGCCTCAAAAGATATTTGATCGCCGTACTGGAATCGGGTCGTTTCACCTCTGATATTGGCCAGGATGCGTCCTGAACTGTTCCGGGTAAAATTATCCAGCCGGAGGGAATCGACTTTTATGCAAAGATTGGTACGATTGTCTTTCGTTTCTGGCCAATCATCGACACGGCCAAAGACCTGATATTTCCGGTCGTTATCAACACAGTAGACAACATGCCCGGACGGGAAAGTCTTGACCTGGCTGGTGTGGTTGAAAGCAGCGAAGGCGCCAATACAGAGGAGTGCAAAGAAACCGGCAGGGCAAAAAGCTTTCCGCAAGTAAAACAAGATTGCCGGCAGAAGGCTCCCCAGAAGGATAATCATTAGGAGCCCCGGAGGCAGTGCATATTTGTCGGCCACGGCGATGCTCAGGACAACCACCAGCAGCGCCGCCACGGCAGGAATTTTTCGGACCATTAAGGCCCCCATCCCCCTAAAATCTCATCTTATTCTCCGCAACAAACCTAACAGCCGGCCGACTTCTCTCACTTTCATCAGGTGAAGAATCAGAAGGTAGATGGCCGCCATTCCCGATACCTGCAGGAAGACGACCAGGATTTTGGTCCACAGGCCGGTGACATGAATAATGGCGTCAATTCTGAAGAATCGTATGGCCAGAAGGGCCAGCAACGCCCCGACCGAAATTTTCATAAAATGAACCACCAAATAAGTGTAATTCACACCGCCGACCATTTTTCTCAAGTTGACAATCAGCAGGAGGAAATTGGCCAGGCCGGCCACCGATGTTGCGGCCGCGAGACCGGCGATAGCATTGGGTGAAGATAATCCGCCGAAGAGAAAGATAAAGGCAAAATTGAAAATGATATTGAGGAGGACCGAAACAATGGAATAGTACATCGGCCGTTTGGCATCCCCCAGAGCATAATAAACCGGGGCGGCCACTCTCACACCGGCAAAACCGACCAACCCGATGGAATAATAAAGAAGCGATTGCGCGGTTCGCAACGTCGCCTCGGCATCAAAGGCGCCCCGTTGATAAATCAGGCGCACCAAATCCTCTCCGAAACCGGCCAGATAGACGGCCGAAGGGACGATCAGAAACATCGATAAACCAATCGCTTCGTAGAATGTCTTCAAAAGTTGATCAAAATTATTGCGGGCGACATCCTCGGAAATCTTCGGCAGAGCGACCGTTCCCAGAGCAACCCCGAAAACCCCCAGAGGAAAGTGCATCAGGCGATAGGCATAGCTGAGATAAGACATCGCCCCCTGCACCAGCAGTGAGGCCAGAAGGGTGCTGATTAAGATATTGATTCTTGAGGCCGACAATCCCAGAACCATGGGGGAAAGAAGCCGGCCTATCCGGCGGATTCCCTCATCCTTGAAATTCAGAGAAAACTTGAATTTGAATCCGATCCGCGCCAGCGACGGAAGCTGGAATACTATCTGTCCTATTCCACCGATAATGACGCCGATGGCCATCGTATAGATGGGAACATCAAAATAGCTGTAAAGAAAAATCGGGGCAATAATCATTCCGACATTGAACAGGGCCGAGGAAAGCGCCGGGACACCGAAGCGCCCCATCGAATTGAGAATACCCATCTGAACCGCTGAAACGGAGACCATAATCAGGAACACAAACATCAGGCGCGTCAGATTGACGGTCAGATCGAATTTGCCGGGCTCATTAAGGAATCCTTTAGCGGTAACATAAATAATAGCGGGAGTGAAAATTATCCCCAGGGCTACGATCGCCCCGGTGATCAGAATCAGATCCGACATAGTAAAATTGGCCAGCCGATAAGCCTCTTCCCTGCTCCGCCTGATGATTTTCTCTTTAAAGACCGGGATAAATGCCGAAGAAAGGGCTCCTTCCGCAAATAGGTCGCGCAGCAGGTTGGGAACCCGAAAGGCCGCGACAAAACAATCGGTGGCCATCCCGGCGCCGAAGAAATAAGCCTGAACCTGCTCTCTAACCAGACCAAGAATCCGGGAGATAGCGGTGGCCAGTGATACTCTCCCGGCAGAGGAGGCCATTGATTGCTGGTTGCTAATATCCATTGACAATATCGCTCGGCCATATATATATTAGATTTTTGCAGAAAAAGACAGAAAGGAAAATAATTTGCCGAAACACAAGTCCTCGAAGAAGAGAATGAAGACCTCGGCTGTCGCCAATCTTCAAAACCGTGCCGAGAAATCGAGAATGAAGAAACTGGTTAAAGAATTGCGGGAGTGCAAGACCAAAGAGGAAGCGGAACAGAAACTTACTCATGTGATTAGTATAATTGACAAAGCCTCCCGGAACAAAACTATTCACAAAAATAAAGCTGCCCGAGACAAATCGCGGCTGGTGGCTCAAATCAGGAAAATGGAAGTCCCGACAGCCTAATCTTAACGCAGATGCCAGGCGTGGCGAATCAAGCGAGGCCGGGTTTTTACAATCCCGGCCATCAGTTTCGCGGCGCTTATCCCGGACGCATTGTTTTTCTGAGAATATTCTCTCAGGGCAATAGTAATATCAATAAAATCCCTGTCGTCAAGTTTCCTATAGACTTTGCGGAGTTTGCTGTATAAGGCTAATTCCTCCCCCTTTTCCCGCAAGAACCGTCCCGGATAATACTTCTCCAATTGGGCCGGTGTCCGCACTCGCCCCGACAGATATTCCGCCGCGGCCAGACCGGCATATTTTCCTGACAACATCCCGCTGACAATTCCTGCTCCGGACAAGGAATCTACGGCCCGAGCGGCATCGCCGACCACGAGAAGATTCCCCAGCCGGAACATCTCTTTCCCCTGGTATTTTGGCACCAATCCGCACATCGACTCAACGATAGCAGCCCCGGGAAACCTTTTCTCAATAAATCGTTTAAGGTAAACGGCCGCCTCGCTTCCCTTATGGCTCTCGATCTCCACTCCCACGCCGACATTAGCTGACGTTGCCGATTTGGGAAATACCCAAACATAACTTCCGGGGGCAATCTCGTTGCCGACATGAAATTCAACCGTGTTCGGTTCAATCTCGACATCCTGCACACGGTACTGAAGGAGCGCTTCTGCCTCCCGAATCGAAATGACATTATCCAGTCCGGCCAGACGGGCAATTCTCGACTCAACGCCATCGGCGGCAATAAATATCCGAGCGCTGACTTCGACCGTCCTGGTGTCGGGCCCGATAACCTTGATTGCTCTAAAATCATCTCCGTCACGTAACAGTTCCAACCCGATCGCTTCGCACTCCAGCTGACTGCCTGCCTGCACCGCTCGATCGGCCAGACCGGAGTCAAATGCCTTCCGGTCCAGAACGTATCCGGCGTCCGCATGAAAAAGGGTCATTTCCTCGCCATCGGGCGCCACCAGCCGGATTCGGTTAAAATCGGCCGAAATCCATTCCCTGCGGGGAATGATTATTCTTTCCAACGCCGGGCGCGAAACCGCCTCGGCGCAACAGAGCGGCAGCCCGACCTGTTTATGCTTTTCCAGAAGAAGCACGGCAAAACCGGCGTCCGCGATTTCATAAGCCGCCATTGAACCGGCGGGCCCGGCCCCTATCACTATGGCGTCATATCGGGGTGGAATTATCTTCATCGATTGCTCCTGTAGGACAAAATCTGATGCAAAGGCCACATAGCGTACATTTTTCAGATTCGCACATCAACCCTTCACAAAAAAGAAATAAGGCATCCTCCGGGCAGAGAGCTACACACCCTCCGCATTGAAGGCACGCGAGTTGATCAATGGCCAACATAAGTCGGTAATTTATACGGAGAAAAGGGAGCCTTCAACTACTTTTTAGGAAGTTTAATAGCTGATAAGATAGATTCCGCCCCGGATGAATTCCGGGTGCCCGCTCCGAAGACGGTAGTTAATCAGATCATACAGGAATTGTTCTTTTTCTTTTATAGACGCTTTCTCGGTTAAGACGCTGACCGGATAGTTGATGCCGATGATACGGCAGTTAAGCTCAAAGCTGAGCAGGCCGAATGGGAAAAGGTGATGATTCATAGCGGCATAGACCAGGTCGTTAAAAGAGAGATTCTGGAACCTGACCATACTGAACTCCGTTGATGATTTCACCGTCGCCGAGCGGAACTGGCCAGGCAAAACCTCTATCTTCGGCGCCCCGCGCTTTTGAATCAAGGCAAATATATGAAATAGGGATAAAGGAATCTGCCCTGCGCTCCCTCTTTTCAAATCCAGAATTATCTCCTTTTGCCCCTGTATTTCCACAATCATACGTACAATCTGTTCGCGATTCACGGCGCCTCGTCCTCGATTATTTCGAACTGCCCGGGGAAAGCAGCGTCCGAATTCCGCGATTCCGGAATCTATGGAGTTATCCGCATAGAGGTGCGCTTCAATTTGGGGCGTTTTGAGCGATGCAGTGATTTGCGCCGGTAATAGAGGAATTTGCATCTGCCGGATAGCCTCGAGTACGGAACTATCTTCAAGAAGCATGAATTTACGTCGGCCGACCGGGGCCAGCGACACAGGATTACGGATGAAAGCGGATTTTTCAATCTGCTCTTTATAGAAATTTACCCTCTCTTCATTGGACTCCATCAGAGGGAAAATGTCACTCGGGCGAACTAACTTGAATTTCGGGAGCATCAATAATTACCTCATTAATAAATCCCTCAGAGAATAAAGCAATATTGATGCCAATATTCGGCGGAACAATTTCGGCCTTTTGAGAGGACGAATATGTTGTCTTCGTTGGTGATAGAAGCCGCGCGGGTGGCTTCCAGCCCGAGTGAGAAATGCTGTCGATACCAAAGATATGCAAGCAGGTTCACCCATGGCCGTCTGAAATCTGTTCCCTGGGAATCAATAAATGGATTATCGCAGCAAGAGTTTGCTCAATGGAAAAGAGAACGCCTTTGCAGATTATCTGAGTCGGGCCATATCCGGAGCGCCATAGCACTCCGGACATGAGCATTGCCGTTTTGCCTAAGGCTGAACACAGCCCTGTACCGGCGTCGAGCCGCCAAGATACAGATATTTTATCAGGTAGGAAATATCCTGAATATTTATGATGCAGTTGCCGTTGGCATCCGCATAATTTGGATCACGAGGTGCCGTCCCTCCCTTATAAAGATAATTGATCATGAACACAATATCGGAGATATTGACCAGGCCATCGTCGGTGACATCCCCATAGGGACGCGGTTCGGAAGTCTGCCCGAAATAATCATACACTTTGGCAATTAGGGCCTGGGCATCCGCCTCGCGCAACTGACAGATGGGGAAAGAGAAAACGATTCTCTTGCCCTGGGGCGTCTCATAGATGACGCCAGCCGGCTTGCCCTGATAAATCATATTTCCCGAATTGGAATTATACGTATAAATCACCTGTGCCCCGGGACGCAACTCGAAGACGGAAACGGTCGGAAGAAGGCCGCTAAAGGCATTATCCGTACCGGTGTGGAGGTCCGGCCACCCATTGACGCCGGTCGCCCCTATAAAATCCATGTTGCTGTTTTCATTTACCCTGGTGATACCGAAATTGTCATAGAAGAAATTCCCGGGCCCCAGTACATCATGACCGGTTACCCAGCTGACTGTCTGCATTCCGGCGACAAAGACATTGGTACTAAAGCGCAGGTACCAGGTCAGAGAATCCAGCGAATTGTATAGAAGATGGGAAGTAAAATCATCATCAAACCAGAAGACCGAGCCATATTGTCCTGCCAGTGAACGCCCCATCTTCTGAAGATTGTTGCTTATTTTATGTTTAAAGAAATAATGACTGGTGAAGATACTATCATAGAAATAGGTTTGTTTGGTCTCCGATGGATTTATTCCTCCGGTAGCCGTTTCCTCTACAAAGAGAACGCCACCGTCGAAAGTAGCCGCGATCGCACTGCCAACGGTGGAAAAGGACGATGGATTGAGATCATGGTCGAGAGCTTTTGCCTCATATTGATAGGTGACATGCCCCAACGCGCTCCAATCGACAAAGAAGCTGTCAGTAAGATCGTCGGCCAGAAGTTTCCAGCCCATCAGGGAATCCTGACGATAGAGTTCATAATGGTCCAGGTCAAGCTCCCGATTGGCCTTCCAGGTAAGGACAACACTGCCGCTGTCAGGGTCGGCCACAAAACTTGCTGGAGCCCGGGGTACAACCAGAGGAATTTCCGATTCCTGTGTCAGATAAATCGGTCCATACCCATCCGGATTAGTACCCATCACCGATACGAAGTATCTCTGCCCTTCAGTGAGTCCGGTTAAATCATAAGAGCAGTTTCCGGCGGGAACATCGATGGTATCGGTAAAGATGGCCGAATCGGTGCCATAGAGTACCTTATAAGCATAATTGGGTTGGCAATCGGTGTTCCAAACCACCCGTAAATCATGGCCATTACCGAAATCAAAGAGATTGTCAATCCGGGTCGGCCTGGCTGCATTATCGACATGCCCCAGAGCGGCTGTCGCCATTCTGACCACCTGCGTCATATAGGGGAAATCCAAATGGGTTGTACTATCAATATTATGGTGCCATCCGGGTGTGTTGAAGTCCCCTTCCTGAGCATAGACAGCATCATACCCCTGGTCAACGAACGAGGCGTGGTCGGAATTGAGGGCCGCTCCGCCGTACTGGGGAATCAGATTGGTGACACGAGTGGCAGCGGCCGCCAGAACATCCGCATACACCCGCACCGGTCCACTAAATAGGGTAACATCGGGATAAGCATCGGCCGTATATCCAATCATGTCAAAATTGAGCATACACTCCAAATCGGCTCCCTGGTTGCGGAGGTTGGAGGCCATATAGGCCGAACCAACGAGGCCGACCTCTTCGGCCGAGAATGCCGCAAAAATCACGGTCTTTTTGAGATTGACATTTTGCAGGATTCGGGCCAGTTCCAGAACGGCCGCCGTCCCACTTCCATTATCATCGGCTCCAGGGGCAAAGATCAATGGGTCGGTATCCTGATTCCAGGAATCATAATGGCCGCCGACCACGATTATTTTATTCGGCTCAACGGTTCCAGGTTTGGTGCAAATTACATTGCGAAGGGGATAACCATAATAATAGAAAGTTTCATACCTGACATCAGTGTACCCAAAAGAGAGGAACTTATTGAACAGCCAATCGCCGGCCGCCACGAGCGAGTCGGTAGAGACATATCGCGTACGGAATGCCTGCAGCCGCGCCGTATAGGCATACAGGGAATCCTGAACAATTAGATCGGCCAGCGAATCTGACGGAAGGCCTGATTCATAAGCAGGGGTGACAGTAACCGGAAGAAAGAAGAGGGGTGTTTTCTTGGTGTTCACCGGCACCAAACCATAGCCGGCTGATCGAACCTGATTGATTTCTCCCTCTTCCAGTTTGACCAGATAATCATTGCCAGAGAAATACTGAGCGGCAAAGGGCACTCTGGCTTTTGGGACATTGGGGTGAATGGGACTGGCCAAATAAGTTTTTTCAGGGACATATTCAGTCATGACCAATTCCGCTTGTATCCCGGCCGCCTGAAGGCGTTCGAATTGTCGGGAATTGAGTTCAACCAGGAATTTCCCATTGATAGTCCCATGGGCGTATTCCACCACATCCTTCGCAGTCTGGAGGGCTTCCCTGCTATCAATGCTCAGAAGATACAGATCTTCCGAGTAAGCAGAGGAGATTAACAGACATAGAGTTACAACGGCCATTAGCAATTTTCCGATCATATAATTATCCTTTCTATGTTTCCTCCGGGCGGGAAGGTAGCTCGAACCGGCAAGTAATTGGTCAACACACCGGCTCTTTACATAAAAGATACCATATTGGCCGATTTTGTCAAAAGATTTTATTGAGGAAGCCATTATAAGGGTAATATCTTTATAAGTGTGTAAAAACGACAAGAGGTGTATCCTTAAGATTTACAAGCTGATTCAAAAGGAGACACCTAATGTCGTATAACGAGTTAGATTTTAGCAGGAGAAACATA
>JAPLUR010000032.1 GCA_026397505.1 Candidatus Zixiibacteriota bacterium | reverse complement strand
GGCAAGGCGACCGGTTCGCGGGTGATTCAGGTTAATATCAGTAGCACCTGCTGTGTCTTGGCCGGCAATGTCAACCATACCGGTATCGTCAACATTCAGGATGTTACTTACCTCATCAGGTTCTTGTATCAGGATGGTCCTAAGCCTCCTTGTCAGGGTGGTCCTGGGAGATATCCTGAGGCAGATGCGAACGGCGATGGTGTAACCAACATTCAGGACGTTACTTATCTCATAAACTTCCTCTACAAGATGGGTCCCGCTCCGATTTGCGGACCAATGTGATCCGGTAGTTTTTGAGATCCAAAAATTCAGGAAGCTGTCCTCGTGATAGCTTCCTGAATTCTATTAAATGGGGGAATCAAGACCAAACAAAGGGAAACCAGGCAGAAAGGAAAACTCTAAACTACTGTCAGTTCCTCCGATTTCCCCTCTTACATTATCTCGAAATTTGACAATTATCGCTTTATATAAATGAAAGGGAAGGACTTTTCGCCGTAAAAATCAGACTGGTAGAAACGGCCATCCGGCCCGGTATAAATCACTCGATTGTAATCTATAAGATATGGTTTGGAATATTCGACGTCCGCGATAAAATGAGCGGAGTCATTGACCTGGACGGCATAAACATGCTTCTCCAGATGCCATTCCACACCATACGCTATTCTATTCAACCCTTTATCAAAGGTCGGCCAGCGGGGTGTGGCCTGGGTCTTAAGATTATATAGGGTTTGTGGATATGATTTGTCAATATCGGTTCTGATGATAATGTAGGTACTGTCAAATCCTTTCCAATAGACGAAAGTATCCCGGGCAACAAAGGTAGGATCCCAGCCATAGGCAAAGAATGTGGAAGTTTGCTGTTTCTCGTTGACCAGATAAAGCCATCTATCGCGGGCAGCCACGAGAAAGGTATCATTGACAAAAATTATCGACTCAAAACTATCGATCAATGCCGAAGGCTGAACCACTTTGTCAACCAGATTATAATAATGAACTCTTCCCGAATCGATGTAGGCCAGGCTCCTGCTGTTCGGAGACACGACCGGCGAATGAAGGCTGTCACCCAGTAACACCGGTTCCCTCACCGGAATGCTGACCCTGGCCCGATAGATGCCGTTTTTTCCCGAAACGACCGTATCGGTCGATATATAGTAGATATATTCTCGGTCGGGGGTTAATGAAACCTCCGTCTCAATTGGATACGGTCCCTGCGGCAGCGGCGGATTGTTACCATCGGTCGGGTAAGAGTAATCGTCGCATCCGCCCATAAGAAGCAGAAGCACGAACAATAAAAAAACGCTAATCTTCAAACTCCATCCTTTTCATTGTCTCTCTTATCTGACTGAGAAACTCGAGCACTCGCGTCTCCCGGTAGTCCGCGTATGTCCAGGGAAGAGTGGTGAAGACCTTATTCTGATAAATAAGCGTCTTTTCGGCATATATGCCATCAGATAGATAGATGCGATGGGCAAAATCCTTGGTCGAGGCTAAAGTCAGTCCCGCGAGAGTGAGCAGGCCGGGGTCAAGATTGACCGTCCGGAATACGAAATCGCCGACCTTATCGCCGAATTTGGCCTCCAGTTCATTTGTCCAGCTTTTGATTTCGGCCAGACGGTCTCTTGGCACCAGTCGCTCAAAGGCAAAGAATTTCCGTTTCAGGTTCTCGCCCATTTCTTCCTGATAGTAATCGGTGTGGGTGAAATCCAATTCCTCCGTTTCCAACTCAATGCGGCCGAATTTCTTCTCCAGATGGATTATGGCCGATGCGACCGCCTCCGGATGAGAATAAATGGCCGAGACAATCAGTTTGGCCGGCAGAGGTTTCTTGATTCTTCCCATAGATACTTCCTGAAATTGCTTTTATAGCCGCCCCTTGCCTGGACATGCTTTCAAGCAGAGGCCGCAGATATAGGTGCCGTAGTCATTCGTACGGGAAAACTCCTGAAGTTTATCCGAACAGGCCTGAAGAATAAATCCCTCTTTGGTATCCGCAATCGCTGCGGCCGGACAGACGCCCATGCAATTGTAGCAGTCCCCGCAGTCATCTTCAATGAAAGTATTAGGTTCAAACTCCATGTCGGTCAGAACCGTCACCAGTCTGATCTGCGAGCCGAATTGGGGGGTAACCAGGAGGTTGTTTCGTCCCCACCATCCAAGGCCGGCTTTGAAAGCAATTTCCCGGTGTGAGAGGTGCGCCGTCATCGGATACCGCTTGAGCACCATTGAGGCGGGAATGGGAAGCGCCTGATACCCCAATTTGCCGATTTCGGAAGCAATTGCGAAAGCGGTATCATCAAGAATGGCATTGACCTGACGGTAATGAGCTTTATAAATCTGGTTGGGACGGTCAATCAAAGTTTCGAGCACGGCGCCGGCCAGCGGCACACCGATAGAAATGGCCGTGTTCAATTTCTCCGAGACTTTCCTGATTTCGTCATGAAAAGACACCCGAAGTTCATCCACCCGGCAGGCGCCGAAAAGGGCGGCGTCGCCCGAAAGGGCAATCTGCTGAAGTCTACTTTTTTCCGTCAACACTGTCATTTTTGGATTATAATCATCACACTTGGGAAATCAAAGTAATTAGCGATAATAGCGGCTTTGCATCAAAATAATCGCAAAAATGTGATTTTCTTTATAGTATTGACTTCTTAGCGATAAACGGTGTATAATTCGTCCAGAGTTGGTGAGAATAATGAAATTTGATTCATGCACTAAATGTTCTGACAATGATCGCAGAGACAATGAGTGCCTTTGCGATAACATCAAGGCTCTCGACGGATTACCAATCAGATGTTGTCATCAAGGGACATTTGAAAAGCTAGATATTCTCGAATATTACCTTAGTACTTTTTCCAAGGCAATGAGGAATCAATTCCTATGTCGGAATTATATCGATTTATTTGCCGGGCCAGGAATCTGCGGCAATAGAGAAAATCATAAAACCAAATATGGTTCCACTTTGCTTGCATTAAATTTGGAATACCCTTTTACACATTATATTTTTGTAGATGCAATGGTGTCTACTTCTGAAATATTGCGCAAAAGGTGTGAAAATATTACCGAGAGGCTCGATTTTAAACCCAAATACGATATACTTAATCTTGATGCTAACAAGGGAATTGATGAAGTACTGAATAAAATCCAGAAGGAAAGATCAATTACGGTGGCCTTTATAGACCCAAATGGCATTGACGTGCATTTTTCGACTTTGGAAAAACTTGCCGCATTCCCCCATTTGGATATAATATTAAATTTTGCCGTCTTAGATTTAAAAAGAAATAAGGCGAGATACAGATCGGGAAATCAAAAAGCTGATTTATTCTTTGGAACCAAGGACTGGCCGGATGATAAACTAAAAATGTTGCCATATTATAAGGATAATCTTCGAGATAGACTTGGTTTGACATATGTGGAAGATGATTTTGAAGGTGCTGAGCCAATTTCCACACGCACGGGCGGAATTATTTACTACTTAATCTATGCAAGTAAGAATGAATTGGGATTGAAATTTTGGCGCGATGCCAGGAAATATTTCAGAAGAGGAAGAGATAGGCAGAATGATCTCTTCAGAAATTAAGTATTCGGACAATATGCAAACGGTTATTAGAAAATCGTTGCTTTACAGGACGGCCGTTGAATATGGTGATTATACGGTCAATCATATCGAGGGCTGTGCTCATGGGTGCAATTATCCCTGCTATGCGATGCGGATGTCCATGCGATTTGGCAGGGTCAAATCATATAAAGAGTGGATCAAACCCAAGTTGGTGGGTAATGCCATAGAGTTGCTTGAGCATGAAATCCCAAGATTTAAAACGAAAATTAAGTTTGTTCATCTATGTTTTATGTCTGACCCCTTCATGTATGGATTTCCTGAAGTCTCTCAAATGTCATTACAAATAATTAAACTATTAAATGACAATGGAATACCAGTCACCACATTGACCAAGGGGCTCTATCCGTCCACGTTGATTAACTGTGCTTCAAATCCAGAAAATGAATATGGCATCACAATTGTCTCGATTATGTCCGAATATCAAAAACGTTTTGAGCCGTTTTCAGCCAAATGGTACCATAGGATTAGGAGCCTGGAACTATTGGGCAAGAAGGGAGCAAAAACATGGGTGAGCATGGAACCATATCCGACACCAAACATAATTAGGCAGAACATCAGCGAAATACTGGATAGGGTTTCCTTCACGAATAAAATCATATTCGGGCGGCTAAATTATAATTCTTGCTCTACTGGCTACGAAAATCATAAAGAATATTATAATGAGCAATGCTGTCAAATTCGTGAGTTCTGTGTCAAGAATAGAATTCGATACTATTTTAAAAAAGGAACCTATACTCGTCCCCGTTGTGCCTCAATTATAGCTCCAGAAGCTACACTGGAATCATCCAGCCCCTTTTTCGGGATAATTTCTAAGTGATTCGATAATTCTTGATTATACCAATTTTCAACCATTCCATTGCCTAATTAGGGAGAAGCGAAATTAAGTTGCCAAATAGTGGGCATTCCTATATATTTATCTCCTTATGGAGGATAGACCGTTATGAAATATGTTCCCGTTAAAGCCGCGCATGGCAATAAGATTTCCTGCAAAGGGTGGGCACAGGAGGCTGCCTTAAGAATGCTCAACAATAACCTTGATGAGGAAGTTGCCGAAAAACCAAAAGAGTTGATTGTTTACGGCGGCTCGGGAAAAGCTGCCCGCAATTGGGAATGCTATCATGCCATAGTCAAATCGCTCAAATCGCTCGAAAATGATGAGACGCTTCTGGTTCAGTCGGGAAAACCGGTCGGGATTTTCCAGACTCACGAATATGCCCCGCGGGTGCTGATAGCAAACAGCCACCTGGTTCCCAACTGGGCCAACTGGGAGAAATTCCGCCAGTTGGAGAAATTGGGGCTCATTATGTATGGCCAGATGACCGCCGGAAGCTGGATTTATATCGGCACTCAGGGAATCCTCCAGGGAACATATGAGACTTTTGCTTCCGTTGGGGCGACCCATTTCAAAAATGACCTTTCCGGCCGCTGGATACTTACCGGGGGGATGGGCGGGATGGGTGGCGCCCAGCCTCTGGCGGGAACCATGAACGGCGCTTCCATACTTTGTGTCGAAATCGATGAGGAGCGGATTAATCGCCGGCTGAAACTCGGATACTGCGATATCAAAGTCAAAATGCTTGATAAGGCGATAAAACTGATCAAAGATAGTATCAAGGAGAAAAAGCCGATATCAATCGGACTGGTTGGCAACTGCGCCGAAATCTACTCGGAAATCTTCCGCCGCGGCATTATCCCCGATATCGTCACCGATCAGACCTCAGCTCATGATGAATTGAATGGTTATATCCCCGAGGGGCTGACAATCACCGAAGCGGATCGGCTCCGGCGCACCAGTCCGCGCGACTATATTGCCCGCTCGTATGAATCGATGGTAAAGCATTGCGGGGCGATGGTGAAGTTCCTCCGCGCCGGTTCGATAGTGTTCGATTACGGAAATAATCTGCGGGGCCAGGCCGAAAAGGGAGGTCTCAAGGAGGCATTCGAATTCCCCGGATTTGTACCGGCCTATATTCGTCCCCTTTTCTGCAGCGGCAAGGGCCCCTTTCGCTGGGCCGCCCTATCAGGCGATCCGGCCGACATCCATATCACCGATGAGGTGATACTCAGCGAATTCAAAGAGAATAAGTCGCTATGTCGGTGGATAAGACTGGCCAGAGAGAAAGTGCCTTTCCAGGGATTACCTTCCCGAATCTGCTGGCTTGGTTATGGTGAGCGGGCCCATTTCGGCGAGATTATCAACGATCTGGTCAAAAAGGGAAAAATCAAGGCTCCCATTGTCATTGGGCGTGACCATCTCGACTGCGGCTCGGTCGCCTCTCCCAATCGCGAAACCGAGGGGATGAAAGACGGCTCCGATGCTATCGCCGATTGGCCCCTCCTCAACGGCCTTCTCAATGCTGTCTCGGGCGCCAGCTGGGTTTCCATTCATCATGGCGGCGGGGTCGGCATTGGTAACTCGATTCATGCCGGCATGGTAATTGTGGCTGACGGTACCAAAGAGATGCAGGTGCGCCTTAATCGCGTCCTGACCAATGACCCGGGTACCGGCGTGATGCGCCATGCCGACGCCGGATATAAAGACGCGCTCACTTTCGCCAAGAAAAATAAAATCAATATCCCCATGCTGAAATAACCTCATTCTATCAATTGCCATGGCTCTGGAAAAGAAAGCGACCCTCTTAATAAAAAATGTCGGCCAACTTGTCACTATGGATGGCCGGGTTCCCCGCAAGGGAAATCAGATGCAGGATTTGGGCCTGATAGAAGATGGCGGTATTGCCGCGGCCGGAGAGGAGATCCTGGCTTTCGGGAAATCGGAAGAGATTTTCGGGCGGGTCAATCCGGCCGAGGGCTGCAAAGTGATCGATGCCCGAGGTTGTGTGATCACTCCCGGTTTTGTCGATGCGCATACTCATCCGGTCTTCTCGAAGACGCGGGAAAACGAGTTTGAGATGCGGATTCAGGGGAAAAGCTACATGGAAATCGCCGCCGCCGGCGGCGGAATTCGCGCCTCGGTGCGCGACCTGCGCGAGACGCCGATCCCGATCCTGACCGAAAAAACAACGCGGCGGTTTGATACCATCCTCGCCTCCGGAACGACTACGATCGAGGCAAAATCCGGATATGGTCTTTCCACCGAATCCGAGATAAAATCGCTCGAAATAATCAGAGATCTCCGGGATTTGCATCCGCTCGAGGCGATTCCTACTTTTCTCGGGGCTCATGAGATTCCCGATGAATACCGGGACGAGCGCGAAAAATATATTGAGCTTCTTATAGAGGAAATGATTCCCAGGGTTTCCTCAGAAAAGCTGGCGGAATTCTGCGATATTTTCTGCGAGGAGGGGGTGTTCAGTGTGGCCGAATCGCGCCGAATCATGCAGGCCGCCCTCAATAACGGTCTGAAACTGAAATTTCATGCCGATGAATTGACTTCCTCGGGCGGCGCCGAACTGGCCGCCGAAATGGGCGCAATCTCTGCCGACCATCTTGTCTATATATCGGACAAAGGAATCGATGCCCTGGCCAAATCAGGAACGGCGGCCGTCTTGCTTCCGGGCACCTGCTTCTCGCTTGGCCTGGAACGATTTGCACCGGCCAGGAAAATGATAGATGCGGGGGTTACCGTTGCTCTTTCCACCGATTGTAATCCCGGTTCCAGTATGACCGAATCGCTTCAAATAATAATTACGCTGGCCGCCATACATTATAAAATGTCCGCGGCCGAGGCTCTCTCGGCGGTGACCGTTAATGCGGCCTGTGCGATTGGCCGCGGAGACCGTCTCGGTCGTCTGCGGCCGGGTCTTCAGGCCGATATGGTCATTTGGAATATGAATGATTACCGGGAGCTTCCCTATCATTACGGGGTCAATCTGGCCCAGAAAGTGATCAAACGGGGAAAAGTAGTGGCGGGATAACTGCGATTCCATGAAACCGCCATCAGGGTAATATTGTTTAAGATACAGATGTTCAGAAATATTATTTTATACATCGCATTTTTCTCAACCGTCGTCGGTGCCGGATGCGGCATATATTCCTTTTCGGCAGGAGGGAAATCATCCGTCAAGACCATTGCCATCACTCAGTTTGAGAATAAAACGGTTGAATCCGGTCTATCCAGTCGAATGACCGATCTGGTTGTTGATGCCTTTATTGCCGATGGCACTCTCAAAGTGGTTTCGCCGGATAAGGCCGATGCTGTTCTGTCAGGAACTTTGACCAGCTATGATAGGAAAGCGAAAGAATACACCGAGTCTGATACTGTCTCTCAATATGCCGTCACCGTCGTATTTGATGTGGTTCTGAACGACCCCAGGGCGGAAAAGGAAATTTGGAAGGAGCGGTTTATCAGTGAAGGGATATATGATTCCCGGAGCGAAACCGAAGATGAGGGCCAGGTTCGGGCGGCGGACAAGCTGGTTGTAGATATAATCAATCGTACTACCAAAAGCTGGTAATTTTTATTTGACACTGTCCGACAAAGATTTATATTGCTTTATACGAAGAGGAAATCGATGAAAATTTCAAGAAATCTTAATTTGCCGCTGTTGGTGCTTGTGTTTGTTCTACTCGTCGCAATTACGCAGGCCGGAGCCGATAACTCTCGGGGGGGAACGAGAGTCTTTAATTTTCTGAAAATCGAAGTGGCCGCGCGACCCACCGCCATGGGCGGGGCTTTCACTGGCGTGGCCAATGATGAAGCGGCCCTCTATTATAATCCGTCCGGTGTGGCCGAATTGGAGGGAAAGCATTTCATCCTTGGGTATCATAATAGCATTTTCGATATGCAATCCGGGTTTTTGGGATATGTTCACCCGCTGGGGGAGGGGAAGAAACTCCTTGCCTATGTCAATTACCTCAATTATGGTGATTTTATCCGCACTGACAGCGCTGGCGTTGAGCGGGGGGCTTTCTCGGGCAGCGATATGCTTTTTGGTGTCGGTTATGCGGCGGCGGTCAATAAGAACCTCAAGCTGGGCGGCGCGGCAAAATTCATTTATGAAAAAGTCGATGAATACTCCGCCACCGGTTTTGCGGTCGACCTCGGAGGAATCTGGACTTTCAATAACCGTCGCACCAGTTGTGGTTTGATGATTCAGAATCTTGGCGCTCAACTCGGCGGATTTACAACCGGTTCCGAAAAGGACCCCCTGCCGCTTCGCTTCAAAGGCGGAGTCTCCACGCGCCCGAAAGGGCTTCCTTTAATGCTTGCCGCCGATGTCGTTCTGCCGACTGATAATGATATTTATTTTTCCATTGGTGGCGAATATCTGAATCTGAAACCGCTTTTCCTGCGGCTCGGGTGGACCAGTTACGGTGACAATTATAAAACCGATTCCAACAAGGACAACCTGGCCGGATTTTCGGGCGGATTTGGTATCGAATACAAAAGGATGCAGATATCATATACTATTTCGCCTCAGGCGGAGTTGGGCACGAGTCACCGCATTACTTTAACGGGAGGCTTTGAATAATCTTGAAGTACATTCAATTATTCTTCATGGGAATGTTGCTTGGGGGAATCTTTCTGGGAATCATTTCCTGCTCCACTGAAAGCAATCAGAATCCCAAGGATGTGGTTATCAAGCTTTTTGGTGCCATGGAACGGAATGACCGGGCCGCTATCCCGCGTCTCGTTGACCTTCCGGCCCTGATGATGATAAGAGATCAGGACTATGCCCTGCAGACGGATAATCCCCGCGTTTTCTATAATCCGGAGGATATCCTCAGCGACATGGTCGATAGCGGTCTGACCAAGACCCGCTGGTTTTCAATGCAGAGGGTTGTGGGTGAGACCGAGATCAAGGGCGATACTGCCTACGTTGAGGTTTCTTTCATCGACAAGGCGGCCGATATTCAATACTATAATAAATTTGGATTACACAAATCGAACGGACGCTGGAAAATCTATAGCTTTAAGACCGTTCAGCCCGGCAAATAATCGGCTTTTCTGAGTTAAGCGGTTTCTAAAGAACTCAGGATTTATTAAAATTGGTTCGGCACTGATTTCCCCGGCACTGGGAATAGGGCATCTGGTATGAATAGAGGCAAAATTAAATCTATTGAACGATCCCAGGGGTATGGCTTTATTGAGTCGGAAGAGGGATTGAAAATATTCTTTCATCAACGTTGGTTGCGCAGAGTGCAGTTCAAGGATTTGAGAGAAGGGGATGAGGTGGTCTTTGATATTAACCAGGGTCCGCGAGGCTCCCGAGCGTTTCATCTCAGCCTTGCCTCCGACTGTGAAGAAGCCGTTAAGGTTCACCCCGGAGATAAACTCTTCAAAGATTAGACCAAAAAAAATTGGAAGCTCACCAAACTGATTCGCGGGGATAGAGGGGGGGATCCCCGGAAGAATCTTTGAAACGGCAAGCTTCCGTTAATAATCTACGCAAGGGGGGGCTTTCTGTCAAGAAGATTATGAAAAGTTATTAATAGTTGTCACGGCCTGGTGGTTCAAGCGATTTTTGGCTTGACAGAGTAAGTGGCTTTGGTTAAATTAAAAAACCTTTAGCTTATGGAATGGAGACTGGTTGCCCGGGCTTCTGCGGGTTAGCGGTTGAGATATGAAAAGAAGTTTGTCACGTTTTTTAATAGGGTTGAACTAACCTCACGGTTGAATCGTCTTGCAACTGTGAGGATTTTTTGTAGGAATCAGGGACCATTGAAAGTCAAGGCCGTTATAATCTTAAGCGCATTTCTCTTCCTCGGCGCAGGTTTGCTTTTCGGTCAAACCCCGGCGACTGACGTAGCCACCGATTCTTTGCAGTCACCCCCTCCTGATGTGACACCTGTCATGGTCAGGAATGTTTTGGCCAAAGACAATCCCGATGATGCCGGCGGGGCGGTTGTTATTAATTGGGACCTTTCGGTTGATGATCATGTTGATGGCAAAGTTGTTGCCTATAAAATCCTTAGGGCTGAAAAGCAGGAGGGACCATTTGACCAAATCGGCGAGGTTCCGGCTCAATCCAATCAATATATGGACAATGGCACCAATGATAATAAAGACTATTTTTATAAGATTTTGGCGGTGAACTCGGTGAAATTGGAGGGGCGGACAAGCTGGCAGGTAACTTCGGAATCGGATACTGTCGGCCCGGTCAGATCCTCTGCTCAATGGTTTGATTTCCGCCGGCTCAATGTCTTTGTCGGAATGATTATTCTCTGCACATTGATTGTCTATTTCATAAATCAGGCTAAGGCCGGGAAGAAGCTGTTTATCCGCAAAATCGCGGGACTGGATGCCGTCGATGAGGCAGTAGGCAGAGCCACCGAAATGGGGAAGAAGATCTTCTTCATACCCGGCACTTCGGATATGGATAATGTCCAGACCATTGCCGGTGTTACTATCCTGGGACGCGTGGCGCAACTGGCGGCCGAATATGAAACCTGGATTGAAGTGCCGGTCAGCCGTTCCCTGGTAATGGTCACGGCCAAAGAGATTGTCAAAGAAGCTTATGCAAAGGCCGGGCGTCCCGATTCCTTTCGCGATGAACAGGTGCATTACTTGACTGATGACCAGTTCGGATATGCAGCCGGTATCGACGGCATGGTGGTCAGAGAAAAGCCGGCAACCATATTCCTTATGGGTAATTTTTATGCCGAATCGCTGATATTGTCTGAAACGGGGAATTCTATTGGCGCCATACAGATTGCCGGCACAGGCCAGCCCTCGCAGTTGCCATTTTTTGTTGCCGCCTGCGATTATACTCTTATTGGCGAGGAGTTATTCGCCGCTTCAGCTTATTTGTCGCGCGAACCGAAGCTCCTGGGCTCGCTCAAGGGTCAGGACATGGGCAAGGCGATCATTCTGGTATCTATTTTGATCGGGATTATCTTGGAAACTTTTAATATTTTCCAGCTCTCCAAATTTTTTACGGTGATGGGATAGTGAGTTAATCTGCGATGAGACGAGAAATCCCCCTGCTCATAACCGGTGTCGTTGGCGTCATTTTCGTCCTTCAGTATTTCATTCCTCATGCGCCATTCAACCAATTCAACAACTGGTTCTCCGATTGGTTCTCCATCATCGGCGCCTGTGCCATCTGGCTGGGAGCCTTGAACCTGATAAAAATTTCCGCCGATAAAATTTATCGCAAAAGAGCCGACTGGGGTTATTCGGTCATTATCATTCTTTCATTTCTGCTGATAGTTATTATCGGGTCATCAAGCTGGACTCAATTTCGTGATGCCGGGACCGGGTTTGACTGGCTTTACACTTATGTATATTCGCCTCTCTCGGCCACCATGTTTGCACTCTTGGCTTTCTTTGTCGCCTCCGCCTCATATCGAGCTTTCCGGGCCAGAAATCTCGAGGCCACCCTACTCCTTCTGGCCGCTTTCTTTGTCATGATCGGGCGTGTGCCGGTTGGTGATGCGATCGGCGGCGCGCTGGGCATTCCCGAAAGCTTCATGCCCTCGAAAATAACCATCTGGATTATGAGTTTTATAAATTCGGCCGGTCAGCGGGCGATTATGATTGGTATTGCTTTGGGCATCGTTTCCACCTCGTTGCGCATTATTCTGGGGATCGAACGATCCTACCTGGGAGGGGATTAAGGGATGAACAGGGATTTTATTATCTATTCCGTAACGCTGGCGATTATTCTTATCCTCTATTTCCTCGTGCCCAAGCCGATTAATTTCTCCCCCACCGTCTCTTCTCTGATCATAGCTCTCATTGGGCTTGCCCTGCTGTATATTCTGTTCAGAACTATCATGCGCCAATATGTAGGGCGGCGGGTTGTATTCCTTTTTGTCGGTATTGCCGTCGTTTTGCCTTTCTTCATGAATGTTAAGCAGCCGATCAGGGTTTCTCCCGAAGTACAGACGGTTTATGACTGGGTGGCTCAGCTTGAACGGGGTTCGAAGATTCTGGTTTCCTTTGATTATGATCCGGCCTCTGCCCCCGAACTGCAGCCGATGGCCGAATCATTTTTCCGTCTCTGCCTGGAACGTGATTTGAAAATAATCATTATGGGTCTCTGGCCGCAGGGACCACAGCAGGCCGAACTGGCTCTCCAGATAGCGCTCCAGGATCCGAGCGTGGTCGCGAAGAATTTAAGGCGCCATGTCGATTATGTTAATCTTGGCTTCCAAACCGGGAATGAATTCGTCATCCAGCGGATGGGAACCAGTTTCAAGAGCATGTTCACGCGCGATGTCTCCGGTATTCCCTATGATTCCATCCCGCTTCTTAAAGATGTGAGTAATTTCTCCAATATTGATTATTCTTTTAACCTGTCGGCCGGTTATCCCGGCACCGTGGAATGGGTTCAGGTGGCTGTTGACCGTTATGGCCTGAAAATGGGCGCCGGCAATACCGGCGTCCAGGCCACAGGAATGTACCCATACCTTCGTTCCGGGCAGCTGAAAGGGCTTCTCGGAGGTTTGAGCGGCGCAGCCGAATTTGAAAAAGCAACCAATAAGGTTGGTACGGCTACTTTCTATATGCTTCCCCAGTCATTCTCGCATGTGATTGTGATTGCCTTTATCTTTATCGGGAACGTCGCCTACTTCTTGGGTGAAAAAAGGAAGAAGGGAAAAGAGTAATGCAACTTTTCGGCATTTGGGTAGCCGCTTTTTTCACTCTGGGGATTATCTCCTTCCTGTATAGGGACAATCCCTGGTATAAGCTGTGCGAATCGATTTTTGTGGGCATTTCCGCCGGATATTGGTTTGTAACCCTTTTCTTTGATAACATTCTTGGTCTTTTCTGGGCCGGCCTTAGCCGTGAAAATCCCAACTATATGCTTCTGGTGGGCGGGGTGCTGGGAATTATGATGATTCTGCGTCTGGCCCCTAAGATTGGATGGATTTCCCGCTGGCCGCTGGCCTTTGTTGTGGGAGCCACCGCCGGCTTCTATCTCATCAATTATTTTTCATCCAACGTCATGCTGCAGGTGTCCAGCACTCTCATGCCCCTGTTCAGCACCAGATTTAGCCAGCCTGTCTTCTCGGCTTCCGCTTATGATACCATCGGTAATATCGTCATTGCCGCCGGGACATTCACCGGGCTGGTCTATTTCTTCTTCTCCCGCGAGCATAAGGGAGTATTCGGCGGCGTGGCCAAGGTCGGCATCTGGACCATTATGATTACTTTTGGCGCCTCCTTTGGCTATACTGTCATGAGTCGTATGTCTCTCTTAATCGGTCGCATGGAGTTCATTTTCAAGGATTGGCTGGGACTGATTAGGTAGCGATGATCTGCGACAGCAAATTGCCTGTTCCCCTTTGCCTGATTTCTCAATTGCTCTTGATTTTGATAATGTCGTCGGTAATGGCTGTCGCGCAGACGCCGCCGGCCATTCCTGATTCCGTAACAGGCCCGAGACCGGCTCCGCCGACCGAGGTTTCCGCCCGCGACTTCAAGTACGATCGGGGCGAGGCTATCGTCGTTTACTGGCGAGCCTCTGCCGATGATCACGGAATCGGTTCGGTTGGTCCTTACGAAATATTCCGTGCCCTGGAAGAATCGAATGATTTTGCGCCTGTTGGAGTGGCTGCCCCGGGAGAATATTCCTTTAAGGATCAGGGGATCAACCGGGGAAAGAGTTATCGCTATAAAGTTGCCCTTAATTATGACGGTCGGGCTGTCTTTTCCGAGGCCACCGCACCGGTCATCCCGGAAATGGATATTGTCAATTGGAATCTGCTCAATCTGTTTGTCATCGGATTCCTTATCGCCGGCGCCGTGATTTACTTTATCTCTCATGCCAAGCGAGGCGGAAAACTGTTCATTAGAAAAATCGCCGGGCTGGAAGCGATTGATGAGGCCATCGGCCGGGCCACCGAAATGGGACGCCCAATCCTGTTTGTTCCCGGTATTTTGGATATGGATGATGTCCAGACTCTGGCCGGTATTACGCTCCTGGGTAGGGTGGCCAAGATGGTCGCCGATTATGATATCCGCATTAACATGCCGGTGTCGCGCTCGCTCGTGATGACCACGGCACGCGAGACGATCAAGGAAGCTTATATTGGGGCAGGGCGGCCTGACGCATATAATGATGACATGGTGAATTATATCACCGATGAGCAATTTGGTTATGTTGCGGCGGTTGACGGTATCATGGTGCGCCAGAAACCCGCCACCTGTTTTTATCTGGGCGCTTTCTACGCTGAGTCGCTGATTCTTGCCGAAACCGGAAATTCCATCGGCGCCATTCAAATCGCCGGAACCGCCCAGCCGGCCCAGTTGCCTTTCTTTGTCGCCGCCTGCGACTACACCCTTATCGGTGAAGAGCTCTTTGCCGCATCCGCTTACCTTTCCAATGAACCGAAACAACTCGGTTCACTGAAGGGACAGGATATGGGGAAATTGGTCGCCATGTTGCTTATCATCATCGGGACGATATCCGTGACCATTTCGCTCGCCTGGGGCAACCAGTTCTTTGTAAAGTTGAGTGAATACATGGTCAAACTTTTTACCGTGCAAAATTAAAGAGAGATTTACCGTGAAAAGACAGGTCCCATTAATTATCACCTTTGTGGTCGGCACGATTCTGGTCGTCTCCGTCTTTTTCCCCCCTGTCGAGAGAATGGGGGAGGACTTTTCTCTTTTCTTCGATATTATCGCCGTTTTTGCTTTCTTTCTCGGCGGCGGGAATTTGGTGAGAATTCACGGCAACCGGCTTTACAAGCAACAGAAAGATTGGGGATTTTCCCTGGTGACGCTGTTGGGATTTTTCCTGATGCTGGCCGCGGGGCTTTTCAAGATAGGTAATCCAAGCGGCATTACCGGTGATGTCACTGCCACCGGTTCTCTCTTCCAGACCCTGTACTATCGCATATTTTTTCCGCTCTCTTCCACCATGTACGCCCTCCTGGCTTTCTATGTCGCCTCCGCTTCCTATCGCGCTTTCCGCGCCAAGAACAGAGAGGCCACCATTCTCCTGATTTCCGCTTTTATTATTCTGCTCGGGCGCACCCCTTTAGGGACATATGCCACCGGCTGGATTCCCGAATCGTTTTCGCTTCTGCAAATTCCCAACCTGGCGATATGGATTATGTCCTCGCCCAATCTGGCCGGGCAGAGGGCGATTATGATTGGTATCGCTCTGGGGGTAATTTCAATGTCGCTGCGACTGATACTGGGCGTGGAGAGAACCTACTTGGGGGTCGACAATGAATAACCTGGGATTGGTCACTTCTCTTCTGATTATCGGGGTCGGACTCGTCTGGTTTCTGATTCGCTCTATTCAGGGGCGCGAAGTCGAGCGACGTATCATCTTCATTTTCATTGGACTGGCCGTGGCTGCTCCCATTCTTTTCAAAATATCTTTTTCCGAAAAAGCGACGCCGATTGTCAAGGCAGTCTATGATCAGATTGAAAAACTGCCGGCCAATTCGAAAGTATTGATTTCCTATGATTATGACCCCGCTATGGCGCCCGAGGTAGGGCCGATGACCGATGCGTTTGTACGGCACGCTATGGCCAAAGGACTCAGGGTATATTTCATGACACTCTGGGCAACCGGCCAGCCGCTCATCGTGACCGCCGTTGATGAGATTATCAAAAAAGAATTCCCGGAGAAGAAAGACGGCATCGATTATGTCAATTTGGGTTATAAGGCGGGTGGTACCGGTGTCCTGAACGTGATTATAACGGACATCAGGAAAATGTACCTTACCGATGTGAACGGTGTGAATATTGATTCCATGGAAATAATGCACGGAATAAGATCTCTGCGCGATATGAATTTGTTGGTATCGGTCGGCGGCGGTTTGCCTGGTGTTAAAGAGTGGATTCTTTTTGCCGGCGATCCCGGTCATATTCCGACCGCGGGCGGATGTGCAGCCGTGACGGCGCCATTGCTGTATCCTTATTACCCCAACCAGCTGCTCGGCCTTCTCGGGGGCATCAAAGGGGCCGCCGAATACGAGTCGGAATTGAAGAAGGAATATCCCCGCCTTATCAATGCCCCTCAACCGGGGATAAAAATGATGGGGCCGCAGACTTTGGCCCACCTGATCATTATGGCCTTTGTCGTGATTGGTAATATTACCTATTTCATAAGGAAGAGACGGTCTTAGGCAAAGAGATATGAAGCGATCATCTTCAATAGTTCTCGTTGCCGTGCTGATTGCCTTTGTGGCCGGCTGGCTGACCCGGGCGGGAAGTTCTTCATCCGTCTCGGCGACCGCTTCTTCACCCCTGGCTGATGCCTTCTATGTAACTCTGGCCGCCTTCCTGACTCTGGCCATTCTCTCTTTTTTATACAAAGACAATCCTTATTATAAATTTGCGGAGCACCTTTTTGTGGGGGTTTCCGCCGCTTACTGGATGAGCGTCGGTTTCTGGTCGACTATCGTTGGAAATCTTTTTCCCAGAATTTCTTCCGGACTGAGCGCTTACTTCGGGGTTCCATTCAAAGATTTCACGATTTACTATTTCGTGCCGCTTGTTTTCGGCGTTCTGCTTCTCATGCGGCTTTCATCCAAAGCCGGCTGGCTTTCACGATGGTCGCTGGCTTTCATTGTCGGTACCACCGCCGGGCTGAACCTGGTGAGATATCTTCGCTCCGATTTCATCACTCAGGTGAGCAATACTTTTGTGCCGCTTCTGGTTAACTGGAGAGGGAGCGGAGCCTTTTTCTCTGATTTTTCTCTATCCGCATCCGGACAATTCGCCCTGAGTCTTTCCAATTGGGTAATTTTTCTGGGCGTCTTTTGCGGATTGGTATATTTCTTCTTTTCCAAAGAACATAAGGGATTTTTCGGCGGCGCCTCCAAGATGGGAATATGGATCTTGATGATAACCTTCGGCGCCTCGTTTGGATATACGGTCATGGGACGTATCTCGATTCTGGTGGGACGTCTCACTTTTCTTTTCCATAATTGGTTGGGAATAATTGATTGAATCTAAATAAATATGCGAGGTTTTTATGAAGCTAAAAATCTTGATAATCTGTAGTCTGCTGCTGCCCTGGCTTGTCCCTCTGGCCAACGGCCAGGACAGTACCGGGACTACAGCCCGTCCCGCTCAAATAGCTGTTCAGCCCCCGGCACCGGTCGGAGATCTGACCGCCAGGGATTCGGAGGATGATAATGGTCATTCAATTTCGCTCAGTTGGTCATTATCGCCCGATGACGCCGGCGGCCTGAAAAATGTCCTGGGATATAAAATTTTCCGGGCGGCATCCAAAGAGGGGCCGTTTGCGGAACGCAATGTCGCTGCATCGGGAATCAATCAGTATAACGATGCCGGCGGCTCGGCCGAGGGTGATAACGATTATATGGCCAACAATATCGATTTCTATTACAAAGTTCAGGCGATCACAGCCGATAGTCTGGTCTTTGCGGATTCGCCGGTATTCGGTCCCGTTCAGGCGACCGGCCAGTGGTTCAACAAGGCGCGAACCACGGTGTTGGTTTTCGTGATCTGTTTTATGGCCGTGATGCTTTTCTTTATCAACAAGGCTCGCTCCGGCGCGGACCTTTTTGTCCGCAAACTGGCGGGAATCGAAGCTGTTGATGAAGCTATTGGTCGCGCCACGGAAATGGGCAAACCCATTCTGTATGTTCTGGGCCTCGGCACTGCGGCTGATATTGCCACAATCGCCTCATTTACTATTCTGGGGCGGGTGGCCAAGAAGGTGGCCGAATATCAAACCAGATTGATTGTTCCATGCAACGACCCGATCGTGATGTCGGTGGCGCAGGAGACGGTTCGGGCCAGTTATATGGATGCCGGACGCCCGGATGCTTACAAAGAAGATATGGTCTACTTTGTTACTTCCCTGCAGTTCCCTTATGTGGCGGCGGTCAACGGGACGATGCTGCGCGAATTGCCGGCGACCAATATCTATATGGGCAAGTTCTATGCGGAGTCGCTTCTTCTGGCGGAAACCGGTGCTCTGGCCGGATCGATCCAGATTGCCGGCACCGATGAAATTGCCCAGATTCCATTCTTTGTAGTGGCCTGCGACTACACCCTGATCGGGGAGGAATTGTATGCTGCTTCAGCCTATCTGGGACGGGAGCCGGTTCTGCTTGGTTCGCTCAAGGCTCAGGATTATGCCAAAGCGGCGGTCATTGTCCTCTCCATTATTGGAATTGTTGCCGCAAACGTTGGGTGGACGAGATTTGTTGAACTCTTCCACATAACCAGGTAAGCGAGGGTAAAGAAATGAAAAGACAAATTCCTTTGATTTTCGTGTTTGCCTTCGGTATGGTGATGATTATCCAGTCGTTTGTGCCCAACGATTTGTCGCTGAGCGTAAACGAATTCCTTTTGAAATGGATTTATATTATCGGCATCTTTGCCCTGGCCCTGGGAATCTGGTCATTGGTGCGTGTCTCAATGGATAAAATCAGGCACAAAAGACTCGGCTGGCAGTATTCTATAGTCTTGCTTCTGGCCTTGTTCAGCATGCTCTTGTTTGGCTTTGATTACGGGCGGCACTTTACCACTACCGAAGGTCTGAGAAATTACATGTTTGTGCATTTTTTTGATAATATTTTGATTCCGGTCCAGGCTACCATGTTTGCGCTGTTGGCCTTTTTCATCGCCTCGGCATCGTACCGCGCCTTCCGCGCCCGATCGGTGCTGGCCACCCTGCTTTTGATTGCAGCGCTTATCGTAATGTTGCGGTTCAATCCTTATCTCGGCCCAGTCGGAGCCTATATGGAAAAAACCGCCTCATGGCTTCTTAACGTTCCCAATCTGGCCGCCAAGAGAGCCATCATCATCGGTGTCGGTCTGGGGGCCGTTGCCACCGCCATGAAAGTGATGCTGGGAATCGAACGCGCCTATCTGGGAAAGGATTGAGGAGGAAACCATGGATATATTCAAACGTTTTATGTCGCTGGACCGCCGATGGATTTTCCTTCTTCTGGCCGTCGTTTGTATCCTGACTTATATTGTGCCTTTCGAGGTACCGATCAACAAGAACAAGGAAGTCAAATCGATCTTCACTTACATTGATTCATTGAAGGAGAATGACCGCATCTTTATCGCCATCGACTACGACCCCAGTTCATTGGCTGAACTGCATCCGATGGCGTATGCCGTTGCGGAGCAGGCTTTCCGCAAGAAGATTCGAATCATTTTCAGCGCGCTGTCTCAGAACGGCCCCGGAATGGTCGACTTGGCCCTGCGGGATCTCAGCGATTCTATCAAACAGGATAAGACCTATAATGGGGTTTTTTACAAAGGCCGCGAAATCAAGAATGGGATCGACTACACTTTCCTCGGTTACAAACCATATCCGGCACTTGTCATCACCGGGATGGGGCAGGATTTTCGTATTCCTTTCCCGACCGACTATTACGGGACGCCCCTGGATAGCCTTCCAATGATGAGGGGGGCCAAGAACTATGACAATGTCAAATGCGTGGTGGAAATTTCCTCAGGCAGTTCCACCGATATGTGGATTGTTTATGGTCAGGCCCGGTATAATTTCCGGTTAGCTTTGGGATTGACCGGAGTAATGGGAGCCGATTATTACCCCTATCTCAGCACCGGGCAGGTGTTCGGAATCATGGGGGGGCTTCTGGGCGCGGCCCAGTATGAAGCCCTGGCCGACAATCCCGGACCGGCCCTCGCGGGAATGAAAATCCAGGTTTATGCCCACCTTCTTATCATTCTATTTATTGTGATAGGAAACATCGGTTACTTAACTTCACGCCGTAAGAGCAATTTGTAAGGAGGTGAGAATAATATGGAAGCAATTTCATTAGGGAATTTTTTCTGGATGACGCTGGGTGCAATCTTGACTCTCTGTATTTTCTCATTTCTTTACAGAGACAACCCGTTCTATAAATTTGCGGAGCATCTGGTGGTCGGAGTCTCGGCCGGATATTTTACGATTTTGCTCTGGCATAACGGCCTTAAGCCGAACCTCTTTGATTATCTGCAGGACGGCAGTTGGTATGCCCTTTGGCTCAACTCCTCCCATGCCGAATATATGGTGCCGGCCGTTCTCGGCGCCCTGACCTGGACCAGATTCTCGCGCAAGTGGTCCTGGGTCAGCCGCTGGCCGATTGCCATCTATATCGGTATTGCCACCGGTATCAGCATTCCGCTGGCCATGAAAAACAGTGTCAACATGCAGCTGTTTTCCACCATGCGGGCCATTTCCTGGGACAATTTTCTCGGCACCGGTTACCTCGATCCCACCTCCGGTTATTCACAGGTATTGATTTTCATCGGCATGATTGCGGCCCTGTTCTATTTCTTCTTTTCCAAGGAGCACATTGGGGTCTTTAATGGAGTTGCCAAATTCGGCATCGGGATGCTGATGATCGGCTTCGGCGCCTCATTTGGCTTTACTGTCATGGGACGCATTTCTCTCTTTGTGCAGAGAATCCAGTTTATGGGTGACTGGTCTAAAACGGCCTGGGGAAATGGAGGCGGGAACCTCTTGGTCTGGGTGGTTGCCTGCGGAATATTCATCCTGCTGGGGATTTATGAATTGATCGTATTCTTTAGAAAGAAAGGACAGCCCCAGACTTCCGCCTGATATCCGGATTAGCAAGTCCAATTAGGGCCCCCGCGCAGGCAGGGGCCTTTTATTATGCCTTTTTGGGGTGCGAAAACATGGCGTGGAATGCCAAGGGAATAAAGCAATTGCAAATTTAGTTTTTTATTGAAAATATAAGTTCCCATGTGAAATTAAATTGTAAAAGATTTTTTTAAGGAAAATGCAGATTTCTCTTGACAAAGCAGGTTATTGTCCCTATTCATGTTAATGGGTTATGTACCGGATTGAGCGGTAAATAGTTCTTTTTAAGAGTAATTTTAACTGTTTAGCGAAAGCGAGGTGGGGGGATGGCGAGAACGGAAAGTTCCGCTGGCGCCAAGCCCAGGACTAGGAAAAAAGGGAAAGGCAAGCTCTCTACTCCGGAAGCTCGTCGAGAGTACCAACGGCGGTACTATCAACTCCACAAGGAAAAGGCCAAGGAATACCAGCGTCAGTACAATCTGACCCACAAGAAGAAGGCACGGGGCGGCCGCGGTAAGGCCAATTTTGTTTGCCCCCGGGAGGTTTTCCGCAGCACCTTTAATACGTCCGATATTATGCACTCCCCGGTCGAAAAGACACTCAAAATCCTGGAGAAGATTATCAACGGCGAGCGACTCTTCACCATGTAGTTCCTCTCTCAAATGTAAGAGGCGGCAACGGTCGGAAGCGACTGAAGCCGCCTTTTTTGTGTTGCATATTCATAAAAACTCTTATATAATCCCCGCAAAATTCGTATCGTTGGGAGGCCATGATGGTCGCAATGAAACAGGAAAAGACGAACAAACCGAAGAAGGCGATGGCGAAAACGGCAATCCCCAAGAACAAAGGCTTGACTAAAATGGTACAGAACAAAATGAAGAGTTCAAAGAACAAGGAAAAGGATGCAAGGACTTCCTCCAAATCCAAAGGAGCTCGGCCCAAATCTATCCCTGGTTTTCAATTGGAATATCCCCCCTATTTCTTCTTCGGCGGCGGCAAAGCCGACGGCGATGGTTCTATACGCGATATCCTCGGCGGCAAGGGAGCCGGGCTGGCCGAAATGTGCCGGGCCGGAGTTCCCGTTCCCCCCGGTTTTACCATCACGACCGAAGTCTGTCGGCTGTATTATCAGAACAATCTGGAAGTGCCTCCCGAAATAGACCGGGAACTGGAGAACCAGATGGCCAAAATAGAGGCTCTGGTCGGGGCCAAATTCGGAGACTCCAATGATCCGCTTCTGGTTTCTGTTCGTTCCGGAGCCAAATTCTCTATGCCGGGTATGATGGACACGATTCTTAACCTCGGCCTGAATAAAGAGACCCTGGAAGGATTGATCAAGAAAACCGGCGATGAACGCTTTGCTTATGATAACTATCGCCGTTTTGTACAGATGTTCGGCAATGTCGTTCTCGGTATCGATAAGGAAAAATTCGAAGAAGTTATTGATATGAGGAAAAAAGAAAGAAAAATCAAACAGGATTCCTCCCTGCAAGCCGAAGACCTCAATGACATTGTCAAAAAATTCAAGGCCATCATCAAGAAGAAAACAGGGGAGTCTTTCCCGGATGACCCTTATGTTCAGTTACGGATGGCCCGCGATGCCGTGCTTCGCTCCTGGAATAATCCCCGGGCAATCAGTTATCGGCAATTCAACAATATCCCGGGAGACCTGGGGACAGCCGTCAACATTCAGGCGATGGTTTTCGGCAATATGGGGAACAATTCCGGCACCGGGGTTGGTTTTACCCGTAATCCATCCACCGGCGAAAAGGAATTTTACGGCGAATACCTTCTCCACGCTCAGGGTGAGGATGTTGTCGCCGGTATCAGAACACCGCAGCCGATTTCGCAGCTGGGGGAGGAAATGCCGGATGTCTATAAACAACTTAAAGAAATCACCAGCCGGCTGGAAAGACACTATCGTGATGTGCAGGATTTTGAGTTTACCATTCAGGAGAAGAAGCTCTATATGCTGCAGACCCGCACCGGTAAACGGACGGTGCAGGCGGCATTGAAGATATCCGTCGATATGGTCAGGGAAAAGCTTATCACCAAGGAAGAGGCCATCATGCGTCTGGATCCCGTCCAATTGGACCAGTTGTTGCATCCGCGTCTTGACCCCAGTGCCGAATATGAAGTGATCGCCAGGGGATTGCCGGCCTCGCCGGGTGCCGCTTCGGGAGAGGTTTATTTCACGGCCGCGAGCGCCGTCAAAGCGGCCAAAGGCGGTAATTCGGTTATCCTGGTTCGCCAGGAAACCAATCCCGATGATATCGAGGGGATGAACGCCGCCTCCGGAATTCTGACTTCCCGCGGAGGGATGACCTCGCATGCGGCGGTCGTCGCCCGCGGCATGGGGAAATGCTGTGTGGCCGGATGCGAAGCGGCCCGGGTAAGCGAAGCCAAAAAGCAGCTTCAGATCGGCAAGCTGATAATTAAGGAAAAGGAAATCATTACTCTCAATGGCTCCCTGGGTGAAGTTATCGTTGGGCCGGTCGCGACTATCGAACCGGAACTGTCGGGAGAATTCGCCGAGTTTATGAGCTGGGCTGATGAGATTCGGAAACTGAAGGTAAGAGCCAATGCCGATACTCCCCGCGATGCCATTCAGGCGCGCAAGTACGGCGCTCAGGGGATAGGCCTTTGCCGCACCGAACATATGTTCTTCGCCGAGGACCGTCTGCCCATCGTTCAGGATATGATTCTGGCCGATTCCACCGAGGAGCGCCAACAGGCGCTCGATAAACTGCTTCCGTTTCAGAAGGCTGATTTCAAGGGATTGTTCGAAGTTATGGACGGTCTGCCGGTGACAATCCGGACCCTCGACCCGCCGCTGCATGAGTTTTTGCCGGACAAAGCCGTGATCGAAGCGGAAATCGCACAACTCAACAAGGCTGATGAACATTATGATGAGCTTCTGGCCCGCAGGAAAAAAGTCCTGATGAGAATTGAAGAGTTGAAAGAAATCAATCCGATGCTGGGTCATCGCGGATGCCGGCTGGGAATTGTCTTTCCCGAAATCACCGAAATGCAAGTAAGGGCTATTATCGAGGCTGCTTGCGAGGTGATCCGGGAAAAGAAAACCGTTATTCCCGAAATCATGATTCCCCTGGTCGGCCATATCAATGAATTCAAGAACCAGAAAGAGATTGTCCTGCGAATTGCAGAAGAGGCAATTAAGAAGTATAAGGTAAAGAGCCTCGAGTATCATGTGGGGACGATGATAGAGATCCCGCGGGCGGCTTTGACTGCCGATGAAATTGCCGCTGAAGCGGAATTTTTCAGCTTCGGAACCAACGATCTGACCCAGATGGTGATGGGTTTTTCACGTGATGACGCCGGCAAATTCCTGCGTTATTATGTCGACAAAGGGATCCTCCCGAAAGACCCGTTTGTCTCGATTGATCGGGGTGGGGTGGGAAAGCTGGTGGAGATGGGAACAAGCAAAGGGCGATCGGTGAAACCGGATCTCAAGATCGGGATCTGTGGCGAACATGGCGGCGATCCCGATTCGATCGAATTCTGCCATCAAACAGGCCTTGACTATGTCTCCTGCTCCCCTTTCCGGGTTCCGATCGCTCGGCTGGCCGCGGCGCAGGCCACTATAAGGGAAAAAAAGAAAACTGCCGAGCGCGACAAGTAGGTCACACAGTAATTCAAGAAAGAAAAGCCCGCCTGCGGCGGGCTTTTTGGTTCCTGCTTGGCAGGCGAATTGTCGGTAATAGCACGATGGGAATTACCACTATCCTCTTTGACCTGGGCGGCCCCCTCATTGATGATGACGCCGGAATTGAAGCCTGGCACGAGCATCTCCGGCAGCTGCTTTTGGAGCGCCGGGGGAAGACTGTAACCGATTCCGAGATAGAGACGGCTCTTTCCCGGGCCGTCGAATGCTATGCCCCGTCATTTATATCATACATTATCTGGCAATTGTCCAAACCCGATAAGAATCTCTTTTTTGAGCTTCGAGCCGAATGTGACCGATTCCCTTTCAGCAGCTATTTTCGCATGCGCCCTGGCGCACAAGAGGTCCTTCAACAGCTCCACGGTCATTTTAAATTGGGTCTGGCGGCCAACCAGAGGAAAAGCATCCGTGAATATCTCGAAAAGGAAAATACCCTTCAATTTTTCGACTCCACTCTGGTTTCCGAAGATCTCAATTTCACCAAACCTGATCTGCGGCATTTTTGGGGAGTGTTGGAGAGATTGGGTTCAGAGCCCCAGGAGGCCATGATGATAGGGGATCGCCAGGATAATGATATTGTGCCTGCCAGGCTTTTGGGAATGACCGCGGTCCGCGTTCTGGTCGGGCCTCATCGAGAACAGGCTGTCCGCTACCCCAGGGAAGAAGCCGATTATGAGGTGCCAGACATTTCCTCCACATTAAGTATCCCCTTAATTTCCAATGGCTTGCGCAGATGAAATTTGGACCATCGGAGCATATATATTTCCTTTTGAGCATAATCCTATCCAGAATATGTCATCAGGGCCGGAGACAGGCACACTGCAGAATTGGTTGGGGAGTCAGCCATTCTCCAACTATGCCTGATTAATTTTCTAAACAGATAGCTCCATTTACCAGTCATTTATATAGAGAAAATAAAAAATGTAGTTGATATTCAGCCGGGCATTATATATAATTGAAATTCGATATGAGAAAAAAATGGAGGAAAAATAGAAATGGCAAGAACATTCTGGCTTACGATCATCGCCATTTTAGTGTTGGGCTGCGCTAAAGATATCCTGGTCAAACCGCCGACAACGCTGGTTGGGGTATATGATGGAAAATGCACGGTTTTGAGAAATTACGGGAGTAGCAATCCCGGACCGACTCTTGAGCAATGGGTCGAATGGACTTTCAGTGATTACCGATTCTGGATGAAGGCGACTCGAACAGATGAAAAACCGCAGGTATTCTGTGATGCCAATGGAAATTACGTCTTGGAAAGCCAGATAACTCTGAAAGATACCGTTGTAATCCCGACAACCTGTGATCGTAGCGATGTTCCTCTCGGAACTTTTTCGCTGCTGCATAGGCCGGGGGATACACTGGAGATTAAGGGCGCTATGGGTGTATCTCCCAATCAGCGATATTTGACCATTGTATTGTGGAAGAAGGGTCAATAAGAAGGAAATTCAGTGCCTCTGAACGATAGCAGGGGCGCTTTTTTATCGGGAGGTTATGAACATGATACCCCGTAGATATACCTTCATTCTTGGGATTCCGCTATCCCTTTTAATTGCGGTTTTTCTTATTCTTCCCAATTGCAATAAGAATGGCACCGACAGCCAGGTCTCTTTCCATCCGGGGACATATAAGGGCACCTATAAGGTTATTCAGCATTGGCAGAGCCCGGATGAAGTGCTTAAAGTTGATACGATGATGTTTTATTTTATTGCACCGGATACATTTCGTATGCGCCTCGACACGCTGCTGGATCAGGCGCGAAGGTTTTGCGATGCCAGCGGAAAATTCTTCTACGGCCGGGATTCCCTGATAATCTTCGATTATTATTTTACTTCCTACTGACAGATTCTGTCATAGACATTTCCTATAATATTACCGGAACGGCGAGAGTCACTGCAGAATTTGGCGGCGGTGACCAGCCTGTCGATTGCCTTTTGAATGGGGAAGCTATGCTTGCAAAAGTATATTCTTCGGCCACGTTGGGCGTTAATGCCTACACGGTGGAAGTGGAGGCGGATATCCAGCAACAGCTTCCTTTATTTGTAACGGTCGGTCTTCCCGACGGGGCTGTGCGGGAATCGAAAGAGCGGGTCACCGCCGCCATCAAAAATTCCGATTTCATTTTTCCAGCCAAGAAAGTCACTATCAATCTGGCCCCGGCCGATATTCGCAAAGAGGGTTCTGCTTTTGACCTTCCCATCGCCATCGGCATTCTGGCCGCCACCGGGCAGATTATGCGGGATAGTTTTGATGATTTTGTCCTCCTGGGGGAATTGTCATTGGATGGCGCGGTCCGGCCTGTCCCCGGTGTCCTGCCGATGGCTATGCATATTCGAAACAACAATGGTGTTAAAGGGATTCTGGTCCCCCCGGAGAATGCCTCGGAAGCAGCCATGGCACAGGGACTGCCGGTCTATCCGGTCGGATCGCTCCGCGATGCAGTGCAGTTTCTGGAGGACAACAGTACCATCAAGCAGTTCGAGATAGATATCAGCTCAGTATTCTCCCTGGCGCGGAAATATGATGTCGATTTTTGTGACGTCAAAGGGCAGGAATCGGCCAAGCGGGCGCTCGAGGTGGCCGCGGCCGGCGGGCATAATATCATTATGATCGGCCCGCCCGGTTCCGGAAAAACCATGCTCGCCCGGCGCCTGCCGACTATTATGCCTGATATGACCATAGAGGAAGCGCTGGAGACGACCAAGATTCATTCCGTAGCCGGGCTTCTGCCGGGCAATATGGCTCTTGTCGCCACGCGTCCGTTCCGTTCGCCGCACCATACGGTCTCGGATGCGGGGCTGATCGGCGGCGGCCGAATTCCCAAACCGGGCGAGGTCTCGCTGGCTCATCATGGTGTGCTCTTTCTCGATGAGATTGCCGAGTTTCATAAGGATGCCCTGGAAGTCCTGCGTCAGCCCATGGAGGATGGGCAGGTCACTCTGTCTCGCGCCGCTACTTCACTCACCTATCCGGCCAGTTTCATGCTGGCCGCCGCTATGAATCCGTGTCCCTGCGGCTATTTCGGCGATAATAATCATGAATGTAACTGCACTACCGGCAGTATCCAGAAATATATGTCGCGGATTTCCGGCCCGCTTCTGGACCGCATTGATATTCATATCACCGTCCCATCCGTCAAATTCAAAGAACTCTCTTCAGAGGCTTGCGGCGAAAAATCAGAGGTTATCCGGGCCCGCGTCAATCGCGCCCGCCGGAGCCAATTGGAGCGGTTCAAAGGGGAAAAGATAATTTTCTGCAACGCCCACATGCAGTCGAAAGACATTCGCAACTATTGCCCCATCGATGAAAAATCGAAATCGCTGTTGAATCTGGCTATTACCAAACAGGGGCTATCCGCGCGTGCCTACGATAGAATATTGAAAGTTGCCCGCACCATAGCCGATCTGGAAAATGCCGACCATATCGACCCGACCCACATCGCCGAGGCGATTCATTATCGCTCTCTTGATCGCAATCTCTGGCTGTAGTCGCCCCGGATAAAGTGCTTTGCCTCCGGTGGTTTTTCCTTGTCCCGGAGATCCTGTGCAGCAGACCCGGCAGCCATGATGCTTAGCATCAATATGATCAGGGATTCCTCATTTTGTAATATTCCGGAGGAAGTTATCATTCTTACAAAACTACTATATATTGACATTTGGCCGGGGAATCTGTTGATTCCTTTTAGAGAAAGCCGCCCTTGACTTTTGCCTTCCATTCGATAATTTATGCCATTTGACAAGGAATCTCTTATGCCGACTCAGACCCGAATAGAGAAGCTCTTTTTGCATGCCGCCCGGATGCTCAATTCCACCCTCGAATATGAGGAATTGATGAAACTGGTGTTGCAGCTGACCGTTGAGGCGACCAACGCCGAGGCGGCACTGGTTTATCGGCTGGCTCAGAATGATGAATTGCTTAAGGCCCGCTTTTTTGACGGCCGCGATTATTCGGTGAAATATCTGGCCATGCCGCGGGGACAGGGAATTATCGGCTGGGTGGCCGAGCATCAGGAGCCGGTCATCGCCAATGATGTCGTCTCTGATTCTCGGTTCTATCGCCCCGCCGAAGAAATTGGAGAAATTAAGTTTCGATCGGTTCTGGCCATCCCGTTGATCGGCCGCGGACAGATGATCGGCGTGATCGAAGCCATAAATAAACTGAAAGGGGATTTTGATGAAGCCGATCTTGATACTCTGGTCGGGCTGGCCAATCAGATAGCGGTCGCTATCGACAATGCCCGCCTGTATCGTGAGGCGAAACAGGAGGCTACCGAACGGCAATTGCTCTATGAAGTCGGCAAAAAACTTTCCAGCACCCTGAATATAGATGAAGTCCTCAAGATGATCTTGGGATCCCTGCAAGTTGTGGTCGGATTTGACGGCGGCGCCGCTTTTCTCATAGAAGAAGAGAAAGGTGAGGTAAGTACGGTCTATTCCGAGGGGTATGAGGAGGCCAATCAGGAATATATCCGGCTGAAAATAGGGCAGGGTTTGGTCGGCTGGGTGGCGCGCACAGGCGAGGCGGTGATTGTTCCGGATATCACCAAAGATAATCGCTATGTTAAGGCCCGCCCGCAGACCATGTCCGAGATCGTTGTTCCGATAAAAATCGACCATCGCGTGATCGGCGTGCTGAATCTCGAGGCGAACACTCTTTCCGCCTTTGACCGGAAAAGTCTGGAATTGATTAGGGCTTATGCCAGCCATGCCGCCATCTCCATCGAAAGGGCCATCCTGCACAAAAAAATGCTGGAGAACAAACGCCTTGAAGAGCAGCTGGCTATTGCCCGCGAAATTCAGTTGACTTTCCTGCCCAAAGAGGACCCCTCGCTTCCGGGTTATGATATTTCGGGAGTCAATGTCCCATCCGGTGAGGTGGGCGGCGATTATTTCGATTTCATTAAGATCATCGATTATCAGACCGGCATCTCCATTGCCGATGTGGCCGGCAAAGGAATTCCGGCCTCCCTTATAATGGCCGCTTTCCGCGCCTCGCTGATTGCGGAAATAAGAAACAACTATGCTATCCGAATGATCTGCAAGAAAGTCAATTCGCTTATTTATGAATCGGTGGAACGCGAGAATTATGTCACCGCCGTTTATGGTGTCCTTGATTCCAAAAATGACATCTTCACTTTTGCCAATTGTGGACACAACCAACCGATTATGCTGCGTCGTGACGGTCGGATTGAATTCCTCAAAGAGGGGGGGATGGCTCTCGGGATAGTTCCCGATACGACTTATGAAGAACGCCCGATTTTCCTCCAATCCGGCGATATGATACTATTTTATACCGATGGTGTCACCGAAGCTTACAATGAAAGGGGAGAGCAGTTCGGAACGGAAAGGGTTATCGGGACTTTAAAGAAGTATCGCAACCTATCTGCCAATCGAATCCTGCAGAGTATTCATCAGGAAGTGAAGGACTTTGCCTCCGGATCGCATATTTTTGATGACCTGACGATGGTGGTTCTTAAGAAACTCTGATAATTGCTATGTCACCGCCAGTACCCAAATAATCCATTGACATTATCTCTCCAATAGATTAAATTTAAACAAAGACTTCCGTAAACCTGGAGGAAAAATGAGAAAACTTCTAATCCCCATAATTTTGATCATGACAGCTTATCTGGCCGGCTGCGGCGGCGATAACGGTAATGGTCCTGTACCCCCGCCGGTCAAACCGCCCCGGCTGGTGGCAGATTCGACCGTTGCCGCACCGGATATGAACAATGCCGATGATCCCGTCTGGAATTCCGTCGATTCGGTCAACATTGAAATCGGCGGCTCACCGACTCTGTACGGTTATGATGCCAAACTGGGCATAATTAATGTGAATATGAAAGCCATCAGGAAGGATGGTAATCTCTTTATCAAGGCCAGATGGAAAGACGGCAGTCCCAATCTCTGGGGCAACCATATGAGAAAATCAGATACTGCCGTCGTTATAGACTGGGAGCATAACATTTACGAGGGTGAGGATCGGTTCTTTATCCTCTTTGATGCCGGCAATAACGGCACCGAGAAGGCCGATTGTGCCACCATGTGCCATACTCCGGTCATGAAAACTACCGGTGGTGGAAATGCCGATGCCTGGAAATGGAGTTCCACCAGAACGTTCCCCGGCAAAATGGCCGAAGATGAATGGTGGACTTTCTCCTCCAGTGATACCGATACTTATCTTACCGGTACGCATTTGTACGTTTACAATAGGAATTGGGATCCTAACGACCCCCTTGCCCCTTTGAAGATGCACCCTGACACAACTGACTTTGAAGGTCCATTCCTTTTTCTTGAAGATGCTGTTCCTTTGCGCAGAACGCAACCTTATATCCCCTGGCCGACAGGATATAAAATGCCCGGTTATGTGATTGATTCGACCATTTACAAGTCCCCGGATCGTACCGATAAAAGCTGGTGGGATGTCCGGGCGATCGGCAAGCACGATAGTACCACTGCGCCGTATCAATGGGTCGTCGTTTTCTCCCGGGCGCTGAATACTACTCATAATGATGATGTCAATCTGGCGGGTCTGGATTCGGTTCAGGTTACGATTGCGGGGGCCAATAATTATACACTTGATTACTCTAATCAGCAGCATTCAGGTTCAAAGCCGTTTTATATCATTTTGAAACCATAAGATTGGCGAATATTATGAGGCCGGCGTCTGACGCCGGCCTTTCTTATTTCTGCGAACCGACCAGTCCTCTTAGAGATCATTATTGCCATGTCCGGCACTTGCGAAAGAATTCACAAGCTATTATAATCAACACGTTTTGTATCGTGATTAACGTCAGCCGCCTCCATTGAATAGGGAGGGGAACCTTGCTTGTAAAGATAAACGATTAAAGAAGGGACATCCAAAATATTTAGCATCGCATCACCGCTGATTTCGCCACAGATGAATGCCGGGCATTCATAGACCACGACGCGAAATTCGTCCAGCCCCGCCATTCCGCGAGACCGAATTTGATATTGCCTACGGCAAGAGGATTTCGCAATCGGGCGAGCTTTTGGATTTGGCCACCAATCATGATATTGTTGAGAAATCGGGGGCTTGGTACAGTTACGGCAGTGACCGTTTGGGACAGGGTCGTGAAGCGGTCGAGCATTTTATCGAGGAAAACCCCGATATCGCCCAGCGGATAACGGTGGCCGTGCGTGAGAATCTGGGGTTTGCGCCGAAAGAAGCCAAAGAAGCATAAAAGCCTCATATTTGGGTGCCCCAGGTCTATGGGGCACCCGGCACCCCGGCAAAATGGGTTCGTATTTCAAAAATTTGTCGCTCTTAAAATCATAATCACTTTCTTTTTATTTGTTGCCGGAGAATGGGTTGGGCAGGCGGGAGAGGGTCGGCAAAATGGGTTCGTTTCCCCGTTTTTAAAGATGTCATTTTTAGTCAGGCGGCGAATTGGCAAAGTGGCCCAGTTGGAGGAGGCGGCTATGCCCTGGCCGGTTTTGGGGCCGGTTGTTTTTAAGGCATTGGCACAATTGGCGATAAGCTGCTTAACGCTACCTGACATATAGATAAACACTCCTTCTACATAAGGGGGGTGAGGTGGAAATCACCATCGGTTCGATGTGGATTTTGATGAGGAAATGGGAGATGGTTAACAATAAGTGTCGAAACCGCAAGGGATTGGACCCGTCACTCTACCAGACTGGATTCTGGCTTTCGACAGAATGACATTTGCAGAGGCATTTTCCGGCTGACATGCTTTTCTGGAATCATTGCCGTGTCATTGTCATGCTGGACTTGATCAAGCATCCAGATTTTTGTGTCTGGTGACGCAGGAAGATGGCGGAACCGCACGACTTCGGGGGGGGGGCCGCACTACCGCTTGAAATGGCGGTGACGGAGCGGGAAAGGCCGCAGGGTCACGCCCGCATGGGAATGCGGCCTAAGTAACTATGTTATTAAGTAATTGAGCCTCTGTTCTTATGGGTTTAAATTTAGTGAATGCAAACAAACGCTTAAACCTTAAAGAGCAGGAGGCTCAGATGAGAAGTTGCAAAGAAAGAGTGTTAGAGGGAAGT
>JAPLUR010000031.1 GCA_026397505.1 Candidatus Zixiibacteriota bacterium | reverse complement strand
ACTTCCGAAAGCGCAAAGACTATGTTTCTCCTGCTAAAATCTAACTCGTTATACGACATTAGGTGTCTCCTTTTGAATCAGCTTGTAAATCTTAAGGATACACCTCTTGTCGTTTTTACACACTTATAAAGATATTACCACAACAAATTATATTGTTAAATAATTCTCTTGACAAAGTTAAACCGGGGTCGTATAATGTTAAGCTATATTGTTTGGAGGTAGAAAGTTGAAAGGGAGGTTTGTTTCCCCTACCGGGGCAGGTCGGCATTATTTATCTCTGGGGTTAATTGCGGCTATTTTTACCGTCCTGGGGATTTTAATTGCCTCAAATCTCGATTTCACCAAGAAGTCGATTGCCACTATTTCTCAAGAGGCTTATCCGGTGGTCAGCTCCGGCAACGGCGAATATAGTTCGCCCTTCGTGCCGGTTGTCGAAAAAGTCAGCGATGCCGTTGTCAACATCGCCGCGGAGCAGACTTTGGAAGTCCCTTACCGCGATGACATCTTCTACCATCTTTTTCCTCAGCCCGAGCAGGCGGTCTCTTTTGGCTCCGGGTTTTTCTTTCGCGCCGATGGGTATATCCTGACCAACAGTCATGTCGTCGGGGATTCCAAGAAAGTCACTGTCCGGACCTCATCCGGATATCAGTATGATGCGCAGGTGATCGGCACCGATCCGCAGACCGACCTGGCTGTCATAAAGGTCAAGCCGGAAGGGACCATCGATTTTGTCCCCTTTGGTAACTCCGATGAAATCAGAGTCGGGGACTGGGCGATTGCTATCGGCAATCCGTTCCCCCAGCAGGGGCTGGATAGAACCGTTACTGTCGGCGTTATTTCCGCCAAGGGGCGAAGCAATCTCCAGTTCGGCGAGAACACTCCTCGTTACCAGAACTATATTCAGACCGATGCCTCGATAAATCCCGGCAATTCCGGTGGGCCGCTTTTGAATCTTAGAGGAGAGGCGATCGGCGTCAACGCCGCTATCTCGAGCCCCTCCGGCGGTTCGGTCGGTATCGGGTTTGCCGTTCCGATCAATTTGGCCCGTGCCGTTGTCCCCGACCTTATTGCCAGCGGCAAAGTCTCTCGGGGATGGCTGGGCATATATCTCGGCGATTTGAACCAGAATATGGCCAAACAACTGGGCCTTAGTGCGGTCAAAGGCGTTTTTGTCGATTCGGTCTTCAAAGGCGCTCCTGCCGACATGGCCGGCCTCAAGAAGGGCGACGTTCTCCTTTCTTTCAACGGCCAGGATATTTCCGATGCCGGACAGCTGTCAGTTATGATTGCTACCGCACCAAGAGATAAAGAAGCGCAGATTACTCTGCTGCGAAAAGGGGATAAAATGAATGTGAACGCCACTATTGTCGACCGCGAGCAATACCAATTGGCGCATTCCTCGCAATTCAATACCGCTCCCCAACAGGTCAGATGGATGGGCATGGAATTGATGGCGTTCAATGATAATATCGCCCGCGAGATCAATCTGGAGTTTTTCCCGGGAATTTATGTTGTCCGGGTGGCGCGCGGCTCACAGGCCGACCGGGCCGGTATCCAGCCGGGTTCCATTATCACCCAGGTGGACAATAAGGAAGTTAAGAATATTGTTGAATTGGAAGCTATCGCAGGCGGCATGAAAAGCCGTAATACTGCTATACCGTTCCTTCTGGTCGAACCGGGAGGATCTATAGAATATAAGGCCGTCCGGCCTTAATTTAAGAGAGCTCTACGGGATAAGCTCTCTAATGTTGGTTGATAAAGAGGAGTTTAAATTCATCGTGGCTAAACAGTCTTTAAAGTACCGCGACGAAGACAGGTCGCTTGACCTGTACCTCCGCGAAATCGGGGAGACCCCCCTAATCTGCGCCGACGAGGAAGTCCGACTGGCAAAACAAATAAAGCTCGGGTCTAAAATGGCTCTCGAAGCATTAACAAAGGCCAATCTGCGATTCGTCGTCTCGGTCGCCAAAGGGTATCAGAATCAGGGCTTATCACTCGCCGATCTCATTAATGAGGGGAATATCGGCCTCATCAAGGCGGCCAAACGATTTGATGAAACCCGGGGCTTCAAGTTTATCAGCTATGCCGTCTGGTGGATTCGCCAGGCGATTCTGCAGGCCCTGGCCGAACAGAGCCGTATCGTCCGACTCCCTCTGAATCGGGTCGGAACCCTGCATAAAATCGGCAAGATCTCCAGTTCTCTGGAACAGGGTCTCGGGCGGGTACCATCTCCCGATGAAATCGCCCGGGTATTGGACCTTTCGGAGATGGAGGTCTCCGACACGCTGAAGATATCTAACTCGCATCTGTCGCTCGATGCTCCTTTCTCGGTCTCCGAGGATAATTCGCTTATCGATATTCTCGAAGATGAGTTTCAGCCGGCGCCGGATGAGGAACTGCTCGACCACTCGTTGAAATTGGAGATCGAAAAAGCGCTGGATACGCTGACTCCTCGCGAGGCCGAGGTCATCAGTCTTTATTTTGGCCTGAACCATGAGAAGGCTTTGACACTGGAAGAGATCGGCGCCCGCTTCTCTCTGACCCGCGAACGGGTCCGGCAGATTAAGGAGAAAGCGATTCGGCGGCTGCGCCATGCCTCGCGAAGCCGCTCGCTAAGGGCCTACCTGAATTAATATAATATCATCAGTTTTTTTAAAGCCCGCTTCCTGCGGGCT
>JAPLUR010000030.1 GCA_026397505.1 Candidatus Zixiibacteriota bacterium | reverse complement strand
GTGTTCGACGAATTCATTTCACCAATCTGCCCCACAAATGCAAGATAAGGATATTCACTGTCGATGGTGACCTGGTCAGAGTAATTGACCACAATTATGCTCCGGATTCGCCTCGCAGCATGCATGACGAATGGGATTTGATCACTCGTAATACCCAGGCAATTGTGTCCGGTATTTATTACTACTCGGTCGAATCCGAATCGGGCAATCAGATAGGCAAAATAGTCATCATTATGTAAAAATTTCAGCCGTGGGAGCAGGAGAAAACCTCCTGCTCCCCATTTTCGCCTGCCGTCTTCGGCTTCCCGCGAATAACTCTTCTATTGATTCAATAATTTCTGCGCGGAAGGGGTTATATTTCTTGCTATTAGATGGAAAATTGCTTAGATTTTTGGATTAAATTTGCTCGAGTCAGTGAAAAAAAGGCTTAAATAAGAATGGATGTTGTTGCGTCCTTTGGATTAGTAAAGATTAGAACTTTTTGTGAGAGAATTATGGAAAGAATGAAAATGAAACGGGCAATCCTCACCGTTGCTTTTCTCATGCTAACCTTTCTTGCCGGACCAACCTTCGGACGTGCATATCGCGATATTTCCGAATTGCCCTTACTGGCCGGCAAAACCTCAGCCCAGGTCCCCAATGCTTTAATCGCCGTCCATAACATCGGCAAAATCGGCATATCGGTTACAAATCAGGGGCATTTTGGCTCTGGATTCGTCGTCTCTGCGGTCGATCCGTTGACCGGTCTGGCCGCCCCTTCCTGTGTTTATCCTTATCCCGGGCGATGGAATTATCTATTCGCCGGGGCTTTTTGGATTGGAGCCGTAGTCGGCCGAGATACCCTGGTCTCGGTGGGGGCGGATGGCTGGGCCTTCACTCGCGAAATGTGGCCGGATGCAAGCATGAGTTCTGATCCAACCAACCCCTACGACAAGAGCTATATCAAATACCGTTCCATAAGCAGGGGCGATTCCGGGGCAGTTTCGGAACAGGATATTATCTCCGCTTATACTGATACTGTCACTAACCCCTCTTATGTGGCGATAGATGGATTTGACGGCCGGCCCCATACTCCCCTTAACATCGAAATTACCCAGCGCAGTTTTGCCTGGAGTTATTCCTATGCCGAGGATTTTGTTCTCTTTGATTATTCTATTAAGAATATGGGCTGGAAAAAACTTAATCAGGTCTATATGGGGTTTTATGTTGATGGCGATGTCGGTCCCTTGGGAGGCGATATTACTGATGCCACGGATGATATTTGCGGCTTCAAGAGAGATATTCCCTCGCCCACAGGCTGCGGCTTTGTCGATACTATCAACATCGCCTGGATATCCGATAATGACGGAATTACCACGGCGGGACAGCAGTTGACCTGTCCCTCCGGCTTTGATGTTACTTCTGTGACCGGGACACGAGTCGTTCGGACCCCTTCAGACTCGCTCAAATACTCTTTCAACTGGTGGATTTCGAACGGCGACCCTTCCCTTGATTTTGGTCCGCGAAAGGCGGGAACACCCGATGACCCGTTCAGGGATTTTGGCGGCTTTCTGGGAACCCCCGAAGGTGACCGGAACAAATATTATGTCATGCGCCATGAGGAATTTGATTACGACCAGCTTTTTTGCGCTCAGGATCATACGGCCGATGGGTGGCTCCCGCCCGGACCCCAGGCAAATGACTTTGCCAATGGTTATGACACCCGCTATCTCCTATCGTTTGGTCCGTTTGATGTCTCTCCGGGAGAGGTCTTGCCGATCAGTTTCGCTTATGTTGCGGGAGCCAGTTTCCTTACGGAATGCGATGCCTTCCGAAGATTATTTAATCCCCAGTTCCCTGACGCTTACAATAATTACCTCAATTTTGAGGAGTTCGGGAAAAATGCGACCTGGGCCTCGTGGATTTATGACAACCCCGGCTATGACACTGACGGCGACGGGGATAAAGGGAAATTCCGAATCTGTGTCTATGATTCCAGTGTGTCTTTTGATACTGTTACCGTGGATCCTCTGGTTGTAGAGACTACGGTTGTCTATCTCAATGCCGACACCCTGTATTATCGGGGTGACGGAGTCCCGGACTTCCGGGGTGCCTCCCCCCCTCCCCCGCCGGTTCTTCGCGTCCTGCCGCGGGTAAACAAGTTTAATGGAGGTGAACTGCGTATTCGCTGGAGCGGGCTGCGCTCGGAAACGGAAAAGGATGTTTTCAGCAACCGGGTCGACTTTGAGGGATATCGGGTCTATCAATCACTGTCCTCCAAAGCAGCCGAATTCGTCATGGTCACTTCATTCGACCGGGATGACTACAATAAATATATCTGGAACCGCGGCCGAAGTCTTTATCAATTGAAAGACCAGCCCTATACCCTGAATTCGTTGCAGGCTCTGTACGGTGAATCCTTTGACCCTTTACGTTATAACCGAGATAATCCATTCTACTGGAAAGACTCAGCCTTCTACTTCAACGCCCAGGATTGGAATCAGTCGAATCTCCTCGATACCAACTCCATCCATAAGCTTTATCCTGATGCGCCTTATCCGTCGACTCTCAATCCCGATACGGCCAAAATTCATTATCCGGAAGAACTCACCGAAGAAGGGTATTTCAAGTATTTTGAATATGAATACACGCTCAGACATTTGCTTCCCTCGCAATTAAATTATGTTGCGGTCACGGCCTTTGATTATGGTTCACCGGGAAGCGGCCTGGAGTCACTGGAAAGCCCGCCTTCGGCCAATATGGTAGCCGAATATCCGCAGAATCAGACCAGCGTTGTGGAATCAAAGGGTCTGAATGTCGTCGTTTACCCCAATCCTTACCGGATTGACGCTCACTATCGAAGTGAGGTGGGCGGTGGTTTTGAGGGACGCGGCGAGGAAGATAAGGGTGATGAACGGGTCCGACGAATTCATTTCATTAATTTGCCTCATAAATGCAAGATAAGGATATTCACTGTTGATGGTGACCTGGTCAGAGAAATTGATCACGATTATACTCTGGATTCACCGCGCAGCATGCATGATGAGTGGGACTTGATTACCCGTAACACGCAGTCGGTTGTTTCCGGCATTTATTACTACTCGGTCGAGTCCGAGTTTGGTAATCAATTAGGCAAGATTGTTATTATTATGTGATTGGTTGGTATTCAATAGGGTCCCGCGCCTATGCTGGGCGGGACCCTATTATTAGAGCAGCACACCTTGGATGAAATATATATTACTTCTTGCGGGATTATTGCTCACACCTTTTCCGGCGTTCCCTTTTCTTTCCCCCAAGCTTAATCCCTACGAACGGCCGCCCTCCCGTTTATACAAGGAAGCACTGAACGATATCCCCAATATTGAGATTGGAGTGCACACTGTTGGGAATGTCTGGATGACCGTCACCAATATTGGCCAGTTTGGAACAGGATATTTGGGAGCTCTGCTCGACCCGGTGACACAGCAGCCCGCCACCTCATGCATCTTTCCGGCCAATTCCAAGATCAATTATCTCTATGTCGGTGCCTTCTGGATTGGAGCGGTGGTCGGGCGGGATACGCTGGTGTCTATCGGTGTCGATGATTACTATTCGGTAATTGAATTTTGGCCTGATCCGGCGCCACGCGGTGAGATTGTTCGCCGGTCGATTCAGTCAACCAATCCATTCTACTCCAGGCAGGCCGTATCAGAACAGGACATAATCGCCGTTTATACCGACACCTTAACCGATCCCGGCCGGGTTAATGTCGATGCCACTGACGGACGCCCTCATATCCCTCTTAATATAGAGGTCTCTCAGAGAAGCTATGCCTGGAGTTATGACTATGCCAGCGATTTCATTCTGTTCGACTATTCCATTAAGAATATCGGTCGCAAGCTTCTTGATCAGGTCTACATGAGTGTTTATGTCGATGGCGATGTTCATCATACCTCGATATGGGGTGATGAGGCATATGGCGAGGATCTGTGCGGCTTCAAAAGAGATTTTCCTTCAGGCGGAGCCTGCAATTTTATCGACACCATTAGAATCGCCTATATTATGGACAATGACGGGGATCCGACTCCGCAGTTTACCTGGAGCCCTACCTCGGCCAGGGGCGCAGCCGGGGTACGGGTAGAGCGAACCCCTTCCGACTCCCTTTCTTATTCGTTCAACTGGTGGATTACTAATTACAATGCCGCCACTGATTTTGGTCCGAGGAGAGCCGGTACACCCGAAGACCCTTTTCGCGACATGAACGGTATCCTTGGTACACCGTTGGGAGATCGAAATAAATATTATGTCATGCGCCATCAGGAATTCGATTATGACCAGCTTTTCACCGGCATGGACCAAACGGCCGAGGGCTGGCTGCCGCAGCCGGAAAACGCTGCTGGAATTGCCAAGGGCGGCGACGCCCGATATCTCCTTTCTTTCGGCCCTTTCAATATTCATCCGGGCGAGGTACTTCCAATCACTTTTGCCTGGGTTTGTGGTGACAATGTTCATGTCGGCCCGAAGGATTTCCTCTTATACTTCAACTCCTCGCAACCTCAGCTTTATTACAATAAACTCGACTTTTCCGACCTGGCGCTCAATTCCCGATGGGCTTCCTGGGTTTATGATAACCCCGGCTATGACACCGACGGCGATGGGTACAAGGGGAAATATCGCATCTGCGCTTTGGATTCCACTTTCACCTTTGACACCATTCAGATTGAGCCGCCCGTCATTGAAACATCCGTCGTTTATCTGAATGCCGATACCTTATATTACGAAGGAGATGGGGTTCCCGATTTCCGCGGTGCGTCTCCTCCTCCCCCGCCGGTTCTCCGGATTTTCCCTCGCATCAATGCCTTTAATGAGGGTGAATTGCGTGTACGCTGGAGCGGCCTGCGCTCGGAAACTGAGAGGGATGTGTTCAGCAACCGGGTTGATTTCGAGGGATATCGCGTCTATCAGTCACTTGCGCCCGGTGCTGACCAATTTGTCATGATCTCTTCATACGATAGAGATGACTACAACCGTTACATCTGGATTCGCAATCATGAACGTTATGAATTGCGTGATATTCCTTTCACTCTTGATTCAATCCGCACCCTGTACGGTGATTCTTTCGATCCTCTGCGATATGACCGTGATAATCCATTTTATTGGAAAGATTCGGCTTTCTATTTCGCCCGTCAGGGATGGAATCAATCCGATTTGACAGATACCAATCTGATACATAAGCTTTACCCCGATGCTCCATATCCGACCACTCTCAATGTCGATTCGGCCAGGCTATACCATCCCGAGGAATTAACGGAGGCTGGATACTTCAAATATTTCGAATATGAATACACCCTGAAACATCTGCTTCCATCGCAGTTGTACTATATAGCGGTGACCGCTTTCGATTACGGTTCCCCCGGCAGCGGCCTGGATGCTTTGGAAACCGCCGTCTCGGCCAATATGGTGGCGGAGTATCCTCAGAACCAAACCAGCCGCGTCGAATCAGGGGGGCTGAAGGTCGTGGTCTATCCCAATCCTTATCGGATTGACGGCAACTACCGGGACCAGAATGGCGGCGGTTTTGAAGGACGCGGCAATGAAGACCTGCCGGATGATCGTGTTAGGCGCATTCATTTCACGAATCTGCCCCATAAATGCAAAATAAAGATATTTACCATCGATGGCGACCTGGTTCGAGAAATAAATCATGATTACGCTCCGAATTCGCCGCGGAGCATGCATGATGAATGGGATTTGATCACCCGCAACACACAGGCCGCCGTATCCGGCATCTATTATTACTCGGTTGAGTCCGAGTACGGCAACCAACTGGGTAAAATAGTCATAATTATGTAGTCATCCAACGTATAAGGACATACATGAACTCGCTCTACAAACACTTAATATTTCTAATCTGCGTGGCTTCCTCTATGGTTCAAGCCAGAAGTCTCTACGAGCAACAACTGCCGCAGCTTAACAAGGGAATTGACAGTATTCCCTATGTCACGGTGGCGGTGCACGACGTAGGGAAAATAGCCCTCACCGTGACCAACTACGGCGTTATCGGAAGAGGCTCCCAGCAGGCTATTCCCGACCCTCTGACCGGGGAAAGCGTGCCTTCGCTGAGTTACCCCAAAGGGTACGGCCTGAGCTATCTATTTGAGGGAGGCTATTGGGTAGGCGCCATCGTCGGGCGCGATACTCTGGTTTCCACCGCCTGCGGCGCCGATTATGAGGTTCGCGAATTCTGGCCGCCAACCTATCCTTCGGGAGACATTCAGTACCATTCCATAAAGGATCAGGAGGCTCCCGAGTATTATGGTGCCATCTCTCAACAGGATTATTCGGCCATTTTCTTTGATACCATGACCAACGCTAGGTATACCGGTTACGACTACTATTCCCGCCGCTGGCATCGACCTCTGCATATCCAGTTCACGCAGAATAGTTATGCCTGGGGCTATGATTATGCCGAGGACTTCGTGATTTTTGACTGCAAAATCATCAATGTCGGCTTTTATGACTTAAAAAAAGTCTACATCGGTATTTATATGGACGATGATGTCGGCCGTGATTTCCGTTATGTCGGCTTTGATGACATTTGCGGTTTCAAAAGAGCGATGCCCTCACGTTATATTGCGGGGTTGATCGATACTGTCAATATTGCCTGGGCCGCCGATAACGACGGCGATCCTGACCCTGTCAGCGGTAATTTCAGCGGCTATTTCTCCCCCACGTCCATTGTCGCCACCCGCATCCTGCGCACCCCGGCTGATTCCGTCAGTTTCAATTTTAACTGGTGGGTGTCCGATTATGACCCCAGAAATGACTGGGGTCCCCGCCGGGCGGATACGCCGGATGATCCCTTTCGTTCTTTTGACGGCTTTCTAGGAACGCCGGTCGGCGATATGAATAAGTACTATATGATGAGTCATAAGGAATTCGATTATGATCAGACGGAGACCGCCTATGATCATCGCAACGAAGGATGGCTGCCCCCGCCCGCCGATGCCGACCGCATCAGCTATGGAGCCGACATACGATATGTCCTTTCCTTTGGCCCGTTTGACCTCGATCCGGGGGATATCGCTCCCTTTACTTTCGCGGTGATAGCCGGACAGAATTTCCACCGGGGATACAACTTCACCGATCTCGGCCTTAATTCCGTCTGGGCCGGCTGGATATTCGATAATCCCGGCGTTGACACCGATGGCGACGGATATAAAGGCAAGTACCATACTTATTGCCTCGATTCGGTTGTGGCCGGTATCGATACTATCTTCTCCCCGATCGATACGACATACGACACCAGTTGGTACTGTCAATACGGCGACACCATTTATTATGAGGGTGATGGGGTTCCCGATTTCCGCGGCGCCGCACCCCCACCCAGCCCTAAGGTCCGTTTGTATCCAAGGATAAACAGTTACAATGAAGGCGAAATTACGGTACGCTGGAACGGGCGGATTTCCGAGACAACACTCGACCAGTTCAGCCAGCAGCTCGATTTCGAAGGATACCGCGTCTTTACATCGCTCACAGGGCGAGTCTATGATTATACCCTGCTGGTTTCTTATGATGTCGAAAATTACGACCGCTGGGAATATGACATCGACCTCAAGAGCTGGATTATTAAAAGTCAGCCGTTTGATATGCGACTCTTAAGAAATATCTATGGCGATAATATTGGACCCTCCAAATATTATGACTCCGATCACCTGTTGGTGTTTTTTAATCCCCGCACCCGGCGCAATGAGTCCTGCTTTTTCACCCGTCACGATTGGAACCAATCGGATCTGACAGATACGACTAGAATCCACAAGTTATATCCTGATCAATCATTTCCATCCACCTTGAATATCGACAGCGCCAGAATGTTTTATCCCGATGAGTTAACCGAGGAAGGGGAAATGAAATATTTCGAATACGAATATACTATGAGACATCTGCTCCCTTCCCAGCAGTATTACGTTTCGGTGACGAGTTTCGATCAGGGCTTTCCTGGAAGAAAACTACGTCCCATGGAAACGGATCCCACCATGAATGCCCAGCGTGAATTCGCCCAGAATTCCAGCGACCTGGTCATCCAGAAAGACATCGGCGTCATCGTCTATCCCAATCCGTATCGTATCGACGGCGGTTACCGCGAGCGGTTCGAGGGAT
>JAPLUR010000029.1 GCA_026397505.1 Candidatus Zixiibacteriota bacterium | reverse complement strand
CAGACAAACTTGCTCTGATTGCCCGGACAAGCCGCATCAGGCGCGGCGTTGAGCGCCACGGTCACCACTGTCTGGCAGGTATCGGCGACATTGCAGGAATCGGTCACAATCAGCTTGAGAGTATTGGCACCGACTACCGGTGTAAATACAATCGAGTTGCCGGATAGAGTACCGCCGACTGCCGTGATAGTCTTGAGATTATTATTCGGATCAGACCAGGTGAATCCCGGTATCGTAATCGGGCTCAGGTCACAGACAAACTTGCTCTGATTCCCCGGACAGCTTGCAACTGGCTTGCTATTGAGTGTCACTGTCACCACTGTCTGGCAGGTGTCGGCCACATTGCAGGAATCGGTCACAATCAGCTTGAGTGTATTGGCACCAACCACCGGCGTAAATACAATCGAATTGCCGGAGAGAGAACCGCCAACCGCCGTAATGGTCTTGACATTGTTATTCGGATCGGACCAACTGAATCCCGGTATCGTGATCGGGCTCAAGTCACAAACAAACTTGCTCTGATTCCCCGGACAAACCGCATCCGGCGGAGCATTAAGAGCCACTGTCACAACTGTCTGGCAGGTGTCGGCTACGTTGCAGGAATCGGTGACAATCAGTTTCAACGTATTGGCGCCAACCACCGGCGTGAATACAATCGAGTTGCCGGAAAGAGTGCCGCCGACAGCCGTGATAGTCTTGATATTATTATTCGGATCAGACCAAGTGAATCCCGGTATCGTAATCGGGCTCAGGTCGCAAACAAACTTGCTCAGATTCCCCGGACAATTGGCCACCGGCGAGTCGTTCAAATTGACCGTCACGACCGTCTCGCAGGTATCGGCCAGTCCATGAGAATCAGTTGCAATAAGCCGGATAGTGTAATTCCCCTCTCCAGAAGGGGTAAAACAGACTGTATTTCCGGTTAAGGTTCCCAGTGATACTGTGACGCTGACCGGGTCACCGTCAGGGTCACTATAGCTGAATCCCGATGTGCAGACCGGGCCTAAGCCACAAAGGAAAACCGAAGTATTTCCCGGGCAGGTGGCTACCGGCGGCCTGTTGCAGGAGGCGCTATTGACAATGAATCTTTCGCAGACATTTGAGGCAGAAATTTCCAGGCGCGTTCCGGGTTGGCAGGCGCTGTTGCCCGGTTGACCGTAAGCGGGCTTACTTTCACCCAAATATTTGGCGCGGAGGGAATATTCTCCCGGGGTAGATGGAACCGGAACAGTGACACAGGCGATGCCGTTGGCATCAGTCCAAATAGTATCAAATCCATTCTGCCCCTGATTGACACCGCAATTGCCGGGATTAAGATAGAAAATAATCGGACGGTTGGGAAGGGGCGCATAGTTCCCCTTCTTGCAGACTTCAACCAGCCTGGCACAAGCATTATAACTCTGTCCCGGGCATAATGTATCAGGGATATTAGCAGTAAAATAAAGATTGGAGTTACAATCGGCAAAAGTGGTCATGGCCAATAGTCCCGAACTCTGGCCGATCGCGGTCACCAGAAGAGTTTCCAGAAGGTTGTCGTCGTAAGGAATATTCCAGAAGGTTTCGAAATTCCCCAGCGCGTTGGCAATCACCTGCCAGGGGTCATGCCCCTCGCCATCGGTGGGTGTGCCATCCAGGTGGGTCACCTGGACAGTAACATTTTCATTGTTCCAGAAACCGTTTGCGGTTATCGCCACCGAATCGCCGGGTGGATAATCGGGTCGGTCGGTATATACGGAGGCGGCATATAGCGGTGCGCCGGAAGCAAAGGCGCAGAGCATCACCCCGTACAATAGGAATAGAATTGCCTTTTTGTACCTGGAGTTACAAAAGGCACTGATTAGATGCTGACGGTCTGGCATCGGTTGCCCTTCCTATGTTTGGGATATTTAACAAATAACTATTTTCTACCTCATATAAAGCTAGAGTCTCGAGTCAACAATAGGTTGAATCTTTAGAATTTTCCGGCGGCCAACGTGGCCTTTTAGATTAATCGATAGTAAATGTAAGTACTAATATCTTATACCGTTAACAAGATAACTAATGAGAACTTATATGCAAGCAAAAAATTCGATTTTGCCAAACTATTTTAGGAATTTCCGGATTAAATTTGCTCTTATTGCGACTATAATTGTCTTCATTTTGGGGAGCCAATTTCCCAAGAATCGAGCCGGGAAACTGCATTCCCCTGCACACTCGTCCCCCAGAACCAGAAAACTTCACCTGAGGTAAAATTGCCCCTGATTCGACAAAGCCCCTTTCCACGGCTGTCTCAGCAACGAAATCCATTGATTCCCGGACAATTGCAGTCCAGAAAAGAAGAGTCTATCTTGATCAGAAATATCAACTATTGTCCGACTCAAGTATTTTTGCCTGACCCTGAGAAGCCAAACCGTGGTTTCCCTATATGCAATCATCTGCTTATCCCAGCTTTTGACCTGCCGCAGCTTCTCCCCGCCAGATAATTAGAAAGAGGCCAGGCAGACCGGTTTCCCTTCGGTGGCGAATATTCGATTCATCGTTTCGACATGCTCAGCGTCCGATATTCCCACCCGGCCATAATTATACAGCGACCGGAAACTAACCGCGCCCATCAGTAAAGAAGAGAAATCGGAGATATCAAGACCAACCTCAAAATCGAATTTGCCCTTTGGCTTCAGTTCGGCTTTACCATTTTCAAAATGAATAATTATATTCCTATCATTGCTTTTCAGAAAATTATCCCTGATTGCCAGCTTCATCCGGCAGGTTTGTGAGCCGAAATCATGAGCGGCCAGCGCCCGAAACAGAGAAGCCGTATCAATCACCCGATACATAACGCCGATCCCGCCGGTGTTGCATTCATGATATGCCACACGCACCAGATTCCCGGTCTGATTGCGCGGGTCAATAAAGAGATGATGAAGATCTTCATCATTGGTTTCGAATACAACACGGTTAACCTGATCCGACTGACTCCACAGGAAAGTCATCATCTCCGCGAGGACCTCGGGTGACTCATATATAAATTCCCTGATATGCAGGTCATTGGTCACGTAGTTCCCCGGGTAAACCGGTTCAAAATCAAAGGCCAGGTACCCCAGAATTTTTCCTTTTTTCTCATAACCGGCAAACCGAAGGGCCGGACTCAAATCCATAAACGTTTCTTGCCGCGCCACCGACCCTTCAACCATCCCGTTGGTTTTATCAAAATACCTTTGATAGCAGTCTATTATGGCCGGGGCATCTTCTTTACTGAGAAATCGGATATGTTCCTTGGTTTTTCCTTTGGGAAGGGCTTCCGGCTTCACCCGGTACTGGTTAATTTTGGCGCCGTACCCAAACCCCATATTGCGGTAGAAATCGGGGCGGAACGGCCAGAGAAGCGCTATCGGGGCACCCCTATCGCGATAATGCTCAAGGAAATAGAGAATCATCTCCTTGCAGACTTTCTCTTTCTTGTGCATCAGGTCAACCGCTACCATGCCCACCCCGCCGGCCGGGATCCTGGTGGCAAAAAGATTCATGGTGAAATCATGCAATCTCATCACCCCCAGCATTTTTTTCCGACGGAATAAACCATAGAGGCTAATCCGAGATCCCTTACCCGGCCGCGAAAGCCGCTCCAGAGCCCGCTGTTTTTCCTCCGGCGTGTCAATCTTCATTGCCGGATAGGCATGCCCTACAATGGTAATAAATTCATCGAGTTGCTTTCCTGTAAGTTTTCTTATTTCACTCACCGAAGTCGCTCCTTAATCATTGAATATTCCGCCTTGATTTCAGTGCTTCAAAAAAGAACCATCTTCCCCAGCGCTTTAGCATCACCCACCAGCGGCACCTGCCAATCGGCGGCCGACTGCAAGCGGAATTGCTTCCGGCGGAAATTCAGTCCCATTTGATCTTTCGCACTGGCTGAAACGCCAAACTGCGCCAGGGGGACTTTTATCTCTACACTCCAGTAA
>JAPLUR010000028.1 GCA_026397505.1 Candidatus Zixiibacteriota bacterium | reverse complement strand
CCCCAGCAGATCCGTAAACTCATCCGAACCACCAACGTCATCGAGAGAGCCTTCCGTGAGGTAAGACGGCGTCTGAAAATAATGGGATATTTCCAAAACGCCCCAAGCTGCCGGAGAATCGTTTATGCTTTATTCAACTATTTCAATCATAAATGGCACAGAACCAAGGAAATAATAAAAACCATCAAAAACATGATACAAAAAGCAGCCTAAATAAATGAAAAAAAGGATATACCAATTTCCACACTAATATTGACATTACCCCTTCTTAACCCGGCTCTGAAATCAGTCTGAAATTTTGTTTCCGCTTGTATCGATTCCGAGTTGTTTATTCATCTTGCGCAGATTTGAGGGGTCGATTCCCAGCAGGGCGGCAGCGGCCCGGACGTTCCCATTTTTTTCCCCAAGCGCCTCGACTATGCAAATCCGCCGAAACTCCCGCAGGCGCGCGGTCAGGTTGCGGGTGGGCGAAGCAGGCGTATCGCCTTCGGCCGCTATCAATTTGAGGAAATTCCGAACATCGTCCTCGAAAATGATGTCGGATTCGGTAAGAACCATGAGCGATTCCACCACCTCCAGCAACTGGCGGACATTACCCGGCCAATCGAATGCCCGCAGGATTTCAACGGCCGACGGGTCGAATATTTTCGGCGGAAATCCCTGCTCGATTGTAAAACGATCTTTGAACTTGTCCAGAAGAAGCGGGATATCTTCCCGGCGTTCGCGAAGAGGCGGCAAAGAAATGGTTATTCCCTTAAGACGGAAATAGAAGTCTTCCCGGAAATCGCCGCTCTTGACAAGCTGCTCCAGGTTCCTGTGGGTGGCACTGATGATGCGAACATCGGTGGTTTTGATTTCCGGACTCCCGACCTTCTGATATTTCCCCGTTCCCAGAACCTGAAGCAATTTGGTTTGAGTATTGGGATCGAGGTCACCTACTTCATCAAGCAAGACCGTGCCGCCTTCAGCGTATTCAAACATGCCGACTTTATTCTCGTTGGCATCGGTGAAAGCCCCTTTGACGTGGCCGAAAAGTTCCGATTCAACCATATGCGGCGATTTTTGATTGCAGGGAAAGACAAAGTAGCGCTGGTTTTTGCGTTTGCTATTTGAGTGAATGGCCTGCGCCACCAGATCCTTGCCGGTTCCGGTCTCACCCAAAATAATAATCTTGGTGTCGGCTGCGGCGACTTTTCGAATCATTCCATATACTTGTAGCATCCTGTGCGAATTGCCAAACATCCCATAGTGGCTCTCGGCCTGTGCCGACATGAGCGCCGTGTTGTTCCTGAGAGCGTAAGATTCAACCGCATTACGGACGGCCCGGGTCAGTTTGGAGATCGATTCGCCTTTCTGAACATAGTCAAACGGCTTCTCCTGTTCATCGATTTCATCCTCATCATAATCGCCGGGATAGGCCGTATGAAAAATAATCGGTATTTGAGCTTCCATTTTTATTATTTCGCGTGCGGCCGCAATCCCGTCCATAACCGACATCCTGATATCCATCACCACCGCCGCAATATCTCTGTTTTGCCGCACCATCTCGATCGATTCGGGGCCGGAGGAGGCCAGAAATGTTTCATATTCCGATTGAAAAAGGATGTGGAGCATCTTTAATACCTGGGCGTCGTCATCGACCAGCAGGATCTTATATTTATCAGGTCGACTCATATTTGAGATTTTCCTCGTCTTTATGGATTTTGAATTTGAGATCAAAACGGGTACCGTCACCCGGCGAACTGGTGACGGCGATACTCCCGCCGTACATCTCGATTATTTTCTTGGCGGTGGCCAAGCCGATGCCGGTCCCTTTGTCCGGTTTGGTGGAATAGAAGGCCTCGAAGATGCGACTTAAATTCTCGGGGGGAATGCCCCCGCCATTATCGATCAGGGCCAATTCCAGATAACTATCCTGTACTGTCCCTTCGATTTTAATGGCCGGGTCGGGAATATCGGTCAGAGCATCCAGAGAATTCAAAACGAGATTGTTAAAAGCAATAAACAGTTGGCGACGATTGGATTCAAGCCAGACTTCCGGCGGACAGGATATCTGCAATTGTACCCTTTGCTCCTTGATTCGTATCTGGTTGGTGACACGTATTTCATTCAGAACATGGTTCAGGTCGACTTTCTCGGGCATACATTCCGAATCCAGCTTGGTATACTGGGATATCAGCGCGGTAATACCGATCGCCCGTGCGATGGAGTCATCAGCCATCTTATAGAAACTATACAGATGCCCGCGATCGGTCAGATTTTCGTAGATAAGTTTCTTGAGCTGGCTGAGCGATCCCTTGGCCGGGAACAAGGCGTTACGAATTTCATGGGCAAAGCCGCCGGAGATCTGCCGGGCCTGCCGGTATTTTTCCTGATGCGCCTGTTCCAGCTCTTTTGCGGCGCGTTCACGCTCCATGGCATTGGCGAAGATTTCACCCACAATTCTTAAGAGCGGGATGATGTCCGCCGACCATACTTTTTCCTCTCTTATTGACATAAGCCCCAGACCACCCAAAAGGGATTGGCCATAAGCGACCGGAATGATGACGATCGATTTGACTCCATATTTCTGCAGCATCTTCAGCTCGGCAGCAGCCTCCTCGGGGAGATCTGTCATATGGGGGATATGGATATTCTCAAGTTTCTTCAGTCGGGACAGTGCCCATTGGAAAGACCCCAGCGGCAGTCCCCGCATCGGTCCAAAGGGATTGACCATCTCGGGCGATAGCCAGAGATTCGTTGTATCCAGGACCCTAAGGTTATCGGTCAGACGAAACAAGAAACTTCTGTCAACATTCGAAAACTCCCCGATTTTCCATAGCGCCTGATTAATTCCGGCGTCAACTTCACCCGGCCCCAGGTTTATGAAACTGGTCGATATCCCCGTGATAAGCTCCTCAAAAGCGAGCCGGTACTGCAGGGCGTTCTCTGCCTCCTTCCTCTCAGTAATGTCCAGAATCGCCCCCTGCAGAGCTGGTTTCCCTTCAAACATCATTTGCTGAGTAAAGATTTCAATCCAACGCTGACGGCCGTTTCTCGTAATAATTTTGGTCTCATAGCGATTGTCGACAGGTTCTCCCCTGTTCCGCTTGCTGTACCTCGATCTCATTTCCTCAACAAATTGCGGGTGCATCAAGTCACGGAAGAAATCCTCAGCCGATGTATTCAAAATTACATCAATCGTTGTATCAAATAGCTCGGCCATGCGAGAATTGGCAAATATCGGGCGGTTCCCATACATGACAAAGATTCCCTGTAATGAATGCTCGGCCAGATTGCGGAATTTTTCTTCGCTGCTGCGGAGTTCCTCTTCCATTCGGCGGCGGTCGGTAATGTCGCGCGCCACCCCAAGAACGCCGACGATGCGGCCCTCGATAATCTGCGGAGCGGTGACAAATTCTCCTATTAAATAGCGCCCCGATTTGATGCGGACACGATACTCGTGGGGACCGATCTGGCCACCCTGCATGACACTCATATAATTCCTGCGACATTCCTCAAGGTCGTCGGGGTGGATTACCTCTTCGAAAGGCCGGCCCAGCCATTCGGCGATCGACCATCCGGTGATCGTCTCGAAAACGGGGTTAAATCCTGTAAAGATGCCTTCAGAAGAGACAGTGTAGATAATATCTTTGGCGTTTTCGACCAGGCTGCGGTAACGTTCTTCTGATTCCTGCAGCGCCGTATTTAGCTCGGCCAGAGCCTGGCGCTCGCGGGTCAGCTTCTCCAGAGTCTGAATTTCGTGCACCTTCTTGGTGACAATTTCGAGAATCTCCTCCATATAGACAGTGGTATCAAGCGATGGGCGATTGTTGTCGAACGGGGTATCCACTGATAGCCACCCTTCATATTTCCCCTGATTGTCGATAATCGGCACAAAGAGTTCATCGCCGACTTTCCATGAGGATTCTCCGTCAGCCGGTTCTTGGTCTTGGGGAATAACTCTCTTAAGATCAGCATGTATCAGACCGGATTCGGCCGGAATAAAAAACGAGCGACTGATTCGGAATTTCTCTTCGGTCATTCTGTTTGAAAGCTCCTTATCGGGCGCCGGCGCTTTTCGCGCCTGTTCCAGAATTGCCGGGTCAAGACCATGCTGGCCGAGATTGATAATCTCCCGCTGAGCATTGTGAAGGGTAAGCACGGAGCGCCTGAAGAGACCTGAATCGGCTATGGCCCGACAGGCCAGCTGCAGGCAGCCATCCGCCGTCTCTTCCGTTCTCAAACCGCTGAGAAGCTGCAATCGTGCCTGATCGCGTTTTTGCGATTTATGCGCTTCCGAGATATCTTCTACGATGACCGTAAAACCGATAACCTTGCCCATATCATTACGCAATGCGGCGCCGCGGGTTCTGATCGGGAAAGTCCGCCCCATCTTATCCATCGCCAGATAATCGGCGCTGATAGTTGAGCCCTGCCGAATGACCATTTCAATGTTCTGGAGGACCAACGGATGTTGATTACGATCGATAAATTCCAGTGCATTATGCCCTATAACTTCCGTGCCGTTCCTGAAACCGAAAATGCGCGCGATGGCCGGATTTACCTGCAGGATATTGGCCTCCAAATCACAAATCACGATACCATCCGCCACCGAATCGAACATGGCCCGTAATTTTTCCTCGGACTCCTGCAATGCCTTTTCGGATTTCTTTCGTTCGGTGATATCATGTCCGATGCCGATTGCGGTAAGTTCGTCCGAATCCGGGGCAAAAATGGCCGCGGTGGACCAGAGGATGGTGCGCCGCTCCCCCAATTTTGTCAGCAGTTGCCCCTCATAAACATCGGTCGGATGCGCCCGCACCCACTCGGCGAAATTATCGAGTCCTTTATGATGCGCCTCCGGGGGAAGGAACATTTCCGGCCAGTGCTTGCCGATAACTTCCTGGCGCTTATATCCGGTCACCAGCTCGCACTCAGTGTTGAAAACCTTTATCCTCGCCTTGTTATCGAGGCAGACAATCAGGCTGTTGGCAGCATCGAGAATGGTATTGGAAAAATCGCGCTCATATTCCAGCGCCTGGATGGTTTTCTTCTGGTCGGATATATCCGAGGCAATAATCAGGACTGAAGTGATTTCCCCGGATGAATCCCGAAGCGGCTGAATGCTGGTGCTGTACCATCGGGGAACGCCCTGCAAAATAGTAATATCCTCAAAAACCTGTCCTTTGCCCGATTGAATTATACACCGTATTGATTGTATATGACGATCGGCGATCGCTTTGGGAAAAACATCCCATAAGGTTCTGCCGACAAGTTGCTCCGGCAATCGCCCCGCCCGCCGGGCGGTGATGCTGTTGACAAAGAGAAACCGTCCTTCATGATTGACCGTAAAAATCGGCTCGCGGGCACTCTCCACCAGAGTCCGATACTTGGCCTCACTCTCCTCCAGTTTCCGTATCGACTGCTTTCGATCGCTGATATCGCGGGCGATGCCGCAGAGACCGATGATTTCCCCGAATCGGTCTTGCATCGGCACTTTCACAACATGGAAGGTGAACGGAACCCCATTGATCGGCCTGGTTCGCTCTTCCTGGTAAATTTCCCCCCGGAGCACACGGGAATCGGTTTCCCGCACATGGGCTCCCGCCTCATCGCCAAACAGCTCATCCTCATTCTTACCGATAAGCTCACGGGCAGGCAGGCTGAAAAGCTTCTCCATGGCCGGATTGACATGGATATATCTTAGGGAACGATCTTTTATGAAGATTGAATCCTGGGCGGTATCGAAAATAGCCCGGAATCGCTCTTCGCTGCGCCTCAATTCATCAAGAGCTTTATTGCGGAAGCGATTTACGATGAATAGACCCACCAGCAGGGCGGCGAGTATCGTAACAAAGAAGTTGTGATATTCCCATAAGCTGATGGCGATATAATCCAGCCACGCCCTCCTTTTTATCTGAAAGAAGTATCCCCGATTATCCGCGCCGAGAAGAATCTCCCGGATGTTGCTGTCACGGTCATAGGTGACGGGCTGACAGATAGTCAGACTCTTATCGATGCTCAGGAGTTTCTTGAAATTGTAAGAATACAGGTCAACTCCATCCTTATGCGAGATGAGAAAGGCCGGCCGTTTCTGATCGGGAATCTTAATCATTCCGATGAATCCTGAGAGATGGGTCGGCTGGGACTCGGCCAGCAGATTTAGGCTGGTGTCAAATATTTTTACGACACCGTTACTCCAGACGGTGTATATATCGGGGTGACCGTCAAAACGGTAATCGGCCGGCCACATATCTCGCAAAATCTCCCTGACAGCCAGAGTCCGGATGATCTTCCCCTCGCGATCGATGATACTCAATTGGCCGCACTCGGGCGGCAAAGAATCAGCCAAACGCGGATCGGAGAATGGATAAATATTATAAAGACAAAACCGGGAAGCGGCCGAATCAATGGGAATTATTCTGGTTCCGAGATAATCCCCGAGGATGATTTTATTGAACAGGACTGCGCCATGACTGTCAACCTTTGTAATATAACCGTAGCGGTCATCGAAATTCGAATCAAAAACGCCATTCTGGGGGCCATAAGTGGTAAATATGACCGCAGGATTTGATGAATCGCCGCAGGAATAAAGATTGCCCCGACCCATAACCGAGGCGACCGGCAATGACCACTCGATTTTCAAATCCTCCATCTCCAAGCAGTAGAGGATACGGGGTTCCCTATCCCGGCCGGGGCAGACATAGAAAAAAATCTCTTCCCGGCCGTCATAATCATAGTCGAGCGCGGCAATAAAAGATATGTCCGGCTCCCATTCGCCGTTGCCGCTGTGGTCAACACCAGAGGTCAGATAGATATAGTCAAACTTCCCGGTGCCGGGTATATTGCGCAGAACAAAAGCGGAGTCATTCCGATAGCATACGGCGGCCACGCATTTCTGCTCCAGCTTTGTATCATAGTATATGCAATAATCTTTTATGGTGACATAGAGCGGATCTTCATCGATATGAACCAGCCGCGCATAATCGAAAAGGGCGATTGATGCGGGGGCATCGTCATTAAGATTTTTATTATAAGCCAGTATCATCAACGCCCGGCTCGAATCATCGTTTCGGCTCTGGAAGACCTGTATCGGATTGCGAATGCTTTTCTTATTGACCCCGTAATCAAATGAATATTTCTGCACAGCGTCATAGAGAAGCAACTTGGGGTCGCGATTGAAGTCGATAATTATTCGGTCAACAGCGCCTGCTGAAACAGGTATAGAGATTAGCGAGATTAAAAGCAGGGCAAGTCGGCCGCAATTGAGCAGGAACTTGCTGGTCATAACTGTCATTATTATAGCGGATTTTCCGATATTGTCAATGAAATATAAAAGCGGGGCACTTTCTCAATTAAAAAGGGAACAATGGCTCACGAAATTGAAACGGGTTTTGGAAATGAATCCCGGCGGAAAGACTCAGCCATTCCGTTTCACAGCCAGCAGCGTAATATCATCCGACTGCGGAAATTCGCCGACAAACCTCTTAATGTTCTCAATGCTGAAATCAATGATTTCAGCGGCATTATGAGCGCGCCAGTCAATCGCCTGATTTTCCCAGCGCTCCTGGGAGTAGAGTTCCTCCCCGTGCCGAGCCTCGGTGACACCATCAGTATAGGCAAGAAGCAAATCGCCCGGTTCCAGCGCAATCTCCTGCCTCTCCCAGGTCATCCCCTCGAAAGCGCCGATCATGATGCCGGTCGCTTCCAGTCTCTCCAGACGGCCGTCCGAATGAACCAGAAGCGGTGGATTGTGCCCGGCATTGACATAGCTGATCCTGTGAGTGTGCGGTTCGATTATTCCGACAAAGAGAGTGGCATATTCATCAGCTTCACTATGGCGGCAAAGCTCCATAGAGACCATTTCCACGGCGCGAGTCATGTCAAAGCTGGTCTCATGGTACAATATCCTGAATGAAGCCAATATATCCGACATCAAAAGCGCCGCCCCCATTCCCTTTCCGCTGACATCGCCCATGAGGAAAATGAGAGAACCATCCGGTAGAAGAGCCAGATCATAGAGGTCGCCGCCGACCTGCTGCGATTGCTCCTGCATGGCGAAAATCTGATACCCGGCGACTTCCGGAATGGATTTCGGCAGCAGGTTGCGCTGGATGGCCGCCGCCTGGGCACGTTCCGCCTCCATCAGCCGGCGCTGTTGCCTTTCCTTCAACAGGGAGTAGTTGAGAAGACGCGAGGCGATGATATTGCCGAAAGTGATCATCAACCGCAGAAACTCATTATTATAGCGGTGAAGCGGGTTACAGGTATCGGCGTAGAGTATTCCCAGAACTTTGTCTTCATCAAAAAGCGGAACGGCCATGGCCGACTTAAGGCCGCTCATAATAATTGATTGTTGCCGGGCAAAGTGGTCGCTCAGCTGCGGGTCGCTTATTACCAGAGAATCTCTTTTCTCCAGAATATCGCGGATGATAGTTTTGGAGAGGTTAAATTCCCCGGTGCATTTCCCTCCCTGACTGAAAGCGGCCCCGCAGGTCACTCCCAATTCGTTATCGGCGGTCAAAAGAACCGCCAGCCGTTCGGCAGGAATTACACGAGCAATCAATTCCAGCGACCGCTGCAACATTACTTCCCGCGGCTCCGGCAGAACCAGCATTTTGGCCATCTCCAGCAGCGTCGGGACCACCTCGGGAAGACCGGCTATCTGGGAGGGAAGCGGCCGTCGAGATTCATCAATGGATAAAATGACCGACTTCTCCAGATTCCGGTCGGGGACTTCGTTCAGCGTCGGCAAAGATATCGGCTCACCTGATTGCCCGATCTCCACCACGGCCAATTTGACCTGGCCAAATCTGAGGATGTCACATGGTTTGACCTCTACCCGGCCGATGACCTTTTCTCCGTTGAGCATGGTGCCATTGCGACTGTCGAGATCAGTCAATATCAGAGTGCGGGAGCCTTCAATAACTTCAATCGAGGCATGATGACGCGAAACCGTATTGTTGTCGACACAAAGATCGGCATCACCTTTCTTGCTTCTGCCCAAAATATATTTCCCCGGTAACAGGTCCCAGGAATAAGTGCGGCCGCTGTCGATACCAACCAATCTCAGCATGATTCTCCTCTATGCCTTCTATGATGCCAACTCACAATTCGGAACATGACAATACTCTCGGATGCAAAATCAAAGAAAGACAGGTAAGGACAAGATATTATCATTAATGGTATTTGGCAAATTTAAAATCCGCCGGAGCGGCCCGAGGTAATGTCAATATTAGTGTGGAAATTGGTATATCCTTTTTTTCATTTATTTAGGCTGCTTTTTGTATCATGTTTTTGATGGTTTTTATTATTTCATTGTTTCTGTGCCATTTATGATTGAAATAGTTGAATAAAGCAT
>JAPLUR010000027.1 GCA_026397505.1 Candidatus Zixiibacteriota bacterium | reverse complement strand
ATGACTTTTGTCCTCAGCCGTTTCCGGGAAGAAGAGTTGGAAATAAGAAACAAAATGCTTGTAAAAGCGGGGGAGAGCGTATTATATTTACTGGCTCACGGCGCAGAAAAAGCCATGAGCATATTTAACCAGAACCCTGCTCCGGATGACCCCAAGAAGTCCGGGGCCGTTTGAAACCTTAAACGTCCGTAGGGAGGATATTGATGCGTCTTTATGAGACCACCTTTATTTTAAGCCCTCAAGCTGATGATGCTGCTTTTGATCGCCAGATTAAAGCGGTTGGTGATTTAATCCACCGTTACGAAGGAAAAGTCGTTCGGGAAAACCGCTGGGGTATCCGCAGACTGGCTTATCCGATCCGAAGATTCACTCAGGGATACTACACCCGGGTAATTTTTGAGGGGAATCTCAAAGTCTTGTCGGAACTGGAACGGTTCTACAAAATCGAGGAGCCGTATATTCGGTATTTGACCGTTCTCTTTGAGGGAAACCTCGAGGAGGAGCCGGGGGACGATTATAATGCCGGACGCCATTTTGTCGCCGCCGAGAAACCGGCCGAGGTTCCCAAGGAAATCAAAGCACCTGTTCCGGAGATAATCAAGCCGGTGGATAACACTCCTTCCAGAGCAAAGCCACCGGAAGAGAAGACCAAGTACGACGACAGCGACATTTGACCGAAATGGAAATTTCCAAGGAGTCATCCATGAATCAGGCCAAGCTGCCCTATTTAAATAAGGTGATTATGGTTGGTTCATTGGTCCGTGACCCGGAATTGCGTTATACCACGGCCAATGTTCCGGTAGCTAATTTCAAAATCGCTTCGAACAAGCGTTATCGTGACAACAACGGTTCGATACGTGATGATGTCTGTTATGTGGGCGTGGTTGCCTGGCAGAGCCTGGCTGAGAGTTGTGTGGAACAGCTCAAGAAGGGTCATTCCGTTCTGGTGGAAGGGGAGTTGAAGAGCCGCGTTCGTAATGACGGCAACGGCGGGAAGAAGAATTTTGTCGAGATTCGCGCCCACCATATTCAATTCCTTAGCCATTGCGATGACCTGGTTAATCTGGAGGAAGTCGGCGATTCTCCGGTGATGATGCCGGTTGAGGATAATGACCCTGGTCAGCCGGAGGAAGTGATGTCGACGATTAATGCGGTGGAGGAGAAATCCGGCCGCGCAAATTATGATTATGAGGAGAACAATTTATAAATGAGACAAAATTATACTCCCGAATTTGACCGCAGAAGGCGGCGGATATGTCGTTTCTGCGAAGACAAGGTGAACATTATCAATCACCATGATGACCGACTGCTGAGAAGATTTGTCAACGAGCGCGGGAAAATAACCCCGCGGCGAATCTCCGGCAACTGTGCTCTGCATCAGAGAAAGCTCACCACGGCAATAAAGAGGGCGCGGCATATCGCCATCATGCCTTTTACCAGTGAGACTTACCGTTAAGCGGCACAGACAGGGGAGCGGCAATGCCGGAATGGCCTAAGGTTGAAAGATATCTGAACTTCATCGGTCTCTTTCTGCTTCTGGTCTTTCTGGTGGTCGTGCCGATTCCGGTCGTTGGGTATCTGGCAGGTATGGGCGCTCTGGCAAGTGTCGTATTCTTTGCATTCAGAAGGAGGCAGTTATTGCTCGCGGCAGGTTCGATAGGCTCCATAGTGCTGGCATCGTTTCTTTACGGGCCGAGCCTTGTATTGCTCGGCTTATGGGCGGCGGTGATAATTCCCGGCACATTGTTCGGCGGCCTGATGGCATCCGGCATTCCTGCAGGAAAAGCTTTCACGGTCGGTCTGCTGGCCTCGGCGCTGATAGCGATGCTGATGTTCTGGGTGCAACGGGATCTGATCCTGGAGGCGCTGGACAGTTTTCACAAGTGGATGCAATCCGGGATCGCCTCGGGCGGCACGGCCGAAAATGCCGTGACTGAATCATCAAATGGTATGACAGTAATGCTGAATACTATGATAAAAACGACCCGGCGATTGCTTCCCTCGCTTCTGGCGCTATCGGCGGTTTTTCAACTGTTCATTGCGGCCGTTTTTCTCTTTATGCTGCTCAAGAGCGCCGGCGGTTTTACCCCCTCTTTCGGCAGTTTTTTATTCTGGAAAATGCCTTTTAACTATATCTACCTGATCGGTCTCTTCATTGCCATGCGGCTGCTCGGACCCGAGACATTGAAGATTACGGCGGATAATTTCCTACTTTTTATCGGTATTATTTATGCTGTTTTCGGATTCTCGGTCATGGAGTACTTTTTGCGTAGGATCAAGCTGTCGTTTTTTCTCAAAGTAATCTTTTACTTTGGTTTTGTACTCCTCTATCTGCCCGGTCTGGTTCTGGCCGCCCTGGTCGGCATATTCGACAGCTACTTCGATTTTCGTCACGTAAAGGCGAAACTAATAGGTTAGAAAAATTAATGTCGTGGAAAGGATTGAATAGATGAAAGTAATATTGCGACAGGATGTGCCCGATCTGGGAAAAGCGGGTCAGGTCCTCGAAGTAAAGACGGGATACGGCCGCAACTATCTGATTCCCCGAAATATGGCCATCTCCGCCACCAAGGCCAACCTCAAGGCCATTGGCGAAATCGATAAGCAGAACCAGGTCCGCGAGCGCAAGAAAAAGCGCGTCGCCGAGCAATTGAAAGATAAGCTGGAGAAATTGTCTCTGACGATCGAGGTGTTGGTCGGCGAGGAAGACAAGATTTTCGGCTCGGTGACCTCGCAGAATGTGGCGGAGCTTTTGAATGCTCAGGGTTACGTAATTGACAAGCGGAATGTCCTACTGGATGACCCCATCAAGTCGTTGGGCGTCTACACGGTTCCGATCAAGATCGAGAAGGATGTTGTGGCCAATGTCAAGACCTGGGTCATAAGAAAGGCATGATTTATGGCAATGCTGGAAGTCAGGGTTGATGGACTGGCGCTGGATATGACGACCAATTCGCCGGTAGTCATCTTGGCGCCCCTGCATATTAACAAGGTCTTGCCGATCTGGATCGGCCACTCGGAAGCCTGGGCGATCGCCATGGAGCTCTCGGGCATCGGTTCCAAGCGTCCCATGACTCACGACCTGCTCAAGATGGTGATAGGTGTCTTGTCGGCTGAGGTGGAGAAGGTCGAGATTACCGAATTGAAGGAGCAGACATTTTATGCCCGGGTTCTGCTTAAGAGCGACGGGAAAACTCTGGCTATTGACGCTCGTCCATCCGATTCAATCGCGCTGGCGCTCAAGGCCGGGGCTCCGATTTTTGTCGAGGAGGCACTTTTCAATCTTAAGGAGGGGGAGCAGCAGACGGAACTATCCAATGACCCCGAATCGCTGGCCGATAGACTGAAAAAAATAAACCCCGAAGATTTCGGGAAATATTCTCTGTAGTGCCTGATCTTATTATAAAATATGCACTGGCGGCCGCCCTGTTGGTCCTTTTGTGGTCGACAGGTCCGGCGGCAGCCGATGAGCGATTATCATTCGAGCAAGCCCTCAAGATGCTCGAGTCGGGCAAATACCGCGAGGCGGAGAGGCT
>JAPLUR010000026.1 GCA_026397505.1 Candidatus Zixiibacteriota bacterium | reverse complement strand
CGGGATGCGGATATTCTGGGCCTCTTTGCTGCCGTGCTCATAGAAATTTTTATAGGGGTCGTGATAATAGATATTATGGCGGTCGAAGCCGGTGACCACCACCCAGTGCGGCGAGCGGTCCTGATGCAGGCGATAGGTACTTACCAGCACAATCGGAACGGTTCCCCGGCGAAGGGCCTCGGCAATGTCGGCATAAGTGAAATTATAATACTCTTCGATAATTCCGAGGGTTTTGGCCTCCTCGCGCAGGGTCTCGTGAACAATCCGCACGACTTCCTTTTTTTCTTTGCTTCGCACCGAAGAGATAAACGGGGTCTGTCTTTTACCCATGATGACCCGGCATTTGTATCCGCGCCGGGCCGCCGCCACCGCCAGTCCAACCGGCCCGCAGCCGCCGAAACCGGCACTCATGAAGATGGTGGTCGATTCTTTCCACATGGTCAATTCCATGGCCCGGGTCAGTTCCAGCTTCGGTTGAAAATATTTCATGGCCATCATTACGCAGGCCGAGCCGCAGGTAAAATCGAGGGTCTGAGGAAAGTAGGGAATATCCAGCAGGATTTCCGGCTTGTCGCTGATTCCGATCGGCTTTGACATTTGAAGTCCGTTGACCCCATCGGAATAATATCCTCTCAGAGTCTTCTGAATTTTGTAGCCGAATTTTTCGTAGAGATTGATGGCCGCTTTATTATCGGCGCGAACCTCCAGAACGATCCGGCCGCACTCTCGTTTGAGGGCCTCCTTTTCGCAGGCTTCCATCAGCTTTGCACCCATTCCTTTTCCATGATGCGCCGGGTCGATGACGATGGAGTAAAGACGGCAGGTGGGAGATGAACGGCGCCAGAGCATGATCGCCGCTCCCCGAATATGTCCGTTTTCATGAACGACATAGGTCGAGGCGTTGGCCCGATTCAGGAGATAACGGAATTGGCCGCGGCTGAATCGATCCCGTTCAAAACCTTTTTCTTCCAGACAGAGCAAAGCCTCGAGATCCTTGTGGGACCCCTTTCTGATAATGCTTTGGGAAGACATTATTGGCCCCATTCTCCGGCCAGGTAACGGATGAGGCGTTCGTAGATATGGGGGGCTTTCTGATCTTCCTCATCCTCGGCAATGGTGGGATTGTCGTTGACTTCAATGACGACAAAGCCATCACCGGCCTGCTTCAAGTCGATACCATAAAGGCCGGTGCCGATAGCTCTGGCAGCCTGAACGGCGGTATCGATCAGTTTGGGATTGACCTTGGACAGCTCAAAACCTTTGACATTTCCGGAAATTTCCCGTCCGCCCTCGGTGTAGGTAGTGATTTTCCATCTTTTTTTGGGAATGAGATACTGGCAGACATAGAGCGGTTCGCCGCCCAGCACGCCCACGCGCCAGTCGTATTCGGACTGCACGAAGCGCTGCGCCACGACCCGGTCGGCCCGGCGCAGAAATCTCTTGCCGACACGGACAAATTCCTCGGGTGAGGAGACTCTTTCGACATAGAGAGAGAAACTGGAGTTAGGGGCCTTGAGCACCAGAGGGCTGCCCATTGTCTCCAGCAGAAGCGAGCCGGTCTCGGCGGTCAGGTCCGATTCCTTGAGAAACCGGGTATCGGGCATCGGCACTCCCGCCTTTTGCAGGTGACGGTACATATTGACCTTGTCACAGCAGACAATTATTGATTCGGGATCATCAATGACCCGCAGGCCGTTCAACTGCGCCAGGCGCGCCGCGATGTAGGTTGAGTTGAGCGGATCGGTCAGGGCCCGTATGAAAATGGCATCGTACTGGGGAATCTTGTACATATCGGGGCGAAAAAGGAAATCGAGGCGGTGCCCCTGCAGGTGCGCCACCTGTCCCAGTTTCATGAGAGCCCCTACCTCTTCCGACCGGGTGAGCGTGTAGCGCTCAATGAAAACACCTATATTGGCCATTGGACTCTACTTTCGATATATCTCAATTCCCTCGGGGAAAGGCGAACGAAGGGAAGCGGCTGAAGGTTGCTGAGCATCATTTCGCCGTTCTCAAGGATTATGATGCGAACCACGGCCAAAGGGATACGAAAGACTCTCCAGACCGCCTCGGCCAGCGGTTGAAACTGGGGCTTGACGCTCCATCCCAGGATCGAACGGAAAGTGCCGATTTTCGCTCCCTCCGGAAAATCCTGACAACAGATGGCGTAGGTAAAGTTCCGGGTCAGTGATTTAGCCACTCGCTCCTGATGCCCGTTTCGAAGAACCACACTCTGACGGGACATGAAAGGATTCATGGAATCAACGATAACCGGCGGCTCGAAATAACCGTTGGTGATATAATATTCCGGAACAGGCAGGCCGGCCAGCTTGGCTTTTTCAAGGAAAATCGGAACCACATAGGCATCCAGCACCTCGCCGCAGGCCGGGTGAATATCCTTATCCTCAGCTTTAAGCTCCTGCGATATATAATAAGCGGTCTCCAGGTAGCCATAGTAACCGGTTAAATTGACATAACAATGCTCATCCTCGAGATATCCGATATAATCCATCTTGGCCGCCAGGTTGGTCAGAAACGGTTTGCCGGATGTCATCTGCAGGTCTTTGGTGGTGTAAGTTTCGGATATTAAAATAGAACCTCCCCGGTGAGCCCCCGCACCTTGATATGGACTGGTTAATGCCCCCGGTCGCGGCAAGACTTGCGATTTCATCTCTTGCCGTAATTGTGATTCCGATCCACAGTCGTCATTCATAGATTTCAATAACCCCATTCCATCTGCGGATCTTCAATTGTTTGAAGGATTGTGTTGGTCGAGTGTCTTATCGACAATGATTGATTGGCAGGAAAGAGAGAAATCCTTATCGCCGGTTTTGAGCATACTACCCCCGGCCACGAGAATTGCGACTCGGTTGAATCCATATTTGATATCAAGCTACGCTTCATTTTTCCAGCAGCATATTCTCGGATGCGATATAGCTTGATAGGACAATTCGATTCATCAGCTGTCAGCAAGCAATTCCCTTAGTGCTCCCAGGCCGGCATATAACTTCGACCACAGCCGCATAAGCGGGAGCGAAGGCATTTTTCTCTGTACTTTGCCATATAAAACCTTACGAGGATAATACCTTTATAGTTAAATTTCAAGTTAAAAAATAGAATATTTTTTGGCGGTGGGGGAATGAGGTAATGTCAATATTAGTGTGGAAATTGGTATATCCTTTTTTTCATTTATTTAGGCTGCTTTTTGTATCATGTTTTTGATGGTTTTTATTATTTCATTGTTTCTGTGCCATTTATGATTGAAATAGTTGAATAAAGCAT
>JAPLUR010000025.1 GCA_026397505.1 Candidatus Zixiibacteriota bacterium | reverse complement strand
ATGCTTTATTCAACTATTTCAATCATAAATGGCACAGAAACAATGAAATAATAAAAACCATCAAAAACATGATACAAAAAGCAGCCTAAATAAATGAAAAAAAGGATATACCAATTTCCACACTAATATTGACATTACCGGACTTCCATTATCTTAGAACGCGGCGTTGGATACCGGACATATTTGATGCGGTTAATGAATATACTTAATAGCCGGTTTCGCGTCCGAATAGGATTGTCTGGTGAATAATGCTGATCTCACAATAGAGCGGGGGAAACCTGTAAATTCAGGTTTCCCCAAGGCAGTCAAATTCATAAGCAATCGGGCCGAGGAACTGTCAGGGCAGGCTGCACCAGTTACATACCGGGACATGACCAAATTTATAGAGAAAACCTATTATGTAAGTGATGTCCCTAACATCTATTTTATGGTCGCCGTTAGCGTCCGCTTCCTCCAGGCAGGGTGGTTTGGGGCCGCCCTTATACAAATAGTTGATTAAGTAGGTTCCATCCTGAATATTGAGATTCCCGGTATGGTTGGCATCACCCGGGTGCTGGCAGCAGGATTGGCACGGCGGCGGGCCGAAGATATTGGGGCGAGCGGCAATCCAGGTTAAAGCCTGATCGACCGCCTCCTGGGTTCCTGTCAATCCCCGGTCATATTCGGTCAGCATGATATCGATGAAAATGAGCGTGTCGGTCCGGCCCAGGTTGAATTTGCCATAGGAGGTAACGGTAAAGATATCCTGGTAGAGCGAATCTTCCATATCAGGATGCCCCGAATGCCAGGTCTCATACCCGCCGAAAAGGCTGAGTTTTTTATAGAGCTTGGCAGGAATGACTCTGCCTGTCGGCTGCACCCATTCAGCGTTCAGCCCGGTAAAAGCCCCCTGCGGCCGCAAAATATTGCCTTCGACCGGATTGTAGGGTATTCGATAGCCGCGATAAAAAGCAGAGCCGCCCATTCTTTGGTCGGCCGGGACACAATCGTTATTGGGAATCTGGTCGGGGCCATACTCGGCGCCGAAAGAATAAATCAACTGCCGGGTGGTGTCGTACCCCGAGCCGTTCTCGACGACAGAATCAGAGGGAACATCCCAGTCCATAAATTGGCCAAAATATATGCCATTGATACCAGAGGAAGTCCTGTTCCAGACCCAAAGCCTGCGGACCATAAAATCGCAGGTATCGGGATCTGACGGCGCCCAGAGTTCCCAGCGAAGTCCGATGGCAGAATCGCTTGAAAGAAATCCCTGCATATCTGCGTATTGATTATCAGCAGCACTGGAATCAGTTGAGGACGCAAGGTAGGGCAGGAAACCATGGTCCGGATCGTAGCTATCGCCAACGAAAGAGGAACTCATGACCGTGTCGGTTCCTTTAATCCGAAGAAGAAACGGGCTGGCATCATAGAGATAGATGAGGGCGTTATCACCCGGCCCGGAAATAGTCGTATCGCAATCATCAAAGAAGTTGAGGCTGCGATTCTGGGCAGTGGGCCAGCAGAGCTCACCGAAAACGACGAAACTGACCCTCTTGCAGGCAGTACGGATATAGTCGGGGAAAATATCGTTCGGGGCCTTGGATCCGATTGAAGTGTTTTTTCCGAAATCCTTGCCCTCACCCATTGGCGCCAAAAACAGTATCAAAAGCGCCAGAACAACAACGAACCTCACTTTCATTTTACCTCCCAATTAAAAAACAAAGTTACGGATTCAAACCTTAACCACTCCGAAATATCGCCCGGTGTGAGGAAAGCATAAGAAAACTTATACCGGACACATCTTAATGTAGTCAACAATATCCAGTTTGTCAAGGAAATTTTTCTCCAACAACGGAAGAAGTGCAACAATTTTCCGTCTCAGCGTTTCTCTTCGACAAATATGAGAAGAAGGGAAGAAAAGATGGTCAGACCGAGCGAGAAATAGAAGGGACTGAGAATGCCGAGCTTATCCCAAAGAAGACCGGCGATGAGCGAGGCCGGCAGGGCGCAGAGGCCGATGACCATCTGAAAGCCCCCCAGACTGCTGGCCCGATATGCCTCGGGACAGAGTTCGGCCACGAAAGTTTTCTGCACCGTATCAAGCGCGCCACGGTGCAGACCATATAAAACGAATGTCACGGCGATTGCCCAGGAGGCATGAAAAAGGATGAAGCTAAGACAAACCATGCCCCAGAAAATAAAGGCGAGGATCATCACTTTTTTCCTTCCGATTCGGTCGGATAGTTTTCCAAAGGGAAGTGAGACCAGAAAAGCGACCGCCGTGAAAATCAGATAGAGGAGAGGAACCGTGGTCAGTTTGAAACCATACTGTTTGGCGTAGATAAGCAGGAAAGAGTAGCTGAAAGAACCGAGCGAGAACAGGGCGTTCAGAAGCAGGAAAAGGCGGAAATTGCGGTCGAGATCTTTCAGGCGCAGCCCTTTGAAAATTCGGGTGTCGGTCGGTTTCTTTTCCTTGATTGCGAATATAACAAGAAGGACGGCTATAAGAGACGGTATCGCTGCGAGGAAAAAGAGATTTTTGAAGCCGATCGATCCGAGCAGGGCAATGCTGATAAGGATGCCGCAGACGGCGCCGAGGTTGTCCATGGTGCGAAGAATACCGAAATTGCCGCCGCGGTTTTCTCGCGTGGAGACATCGGCGATGATGGCATCACGGGGGGCGCTGCGGATTTTGCCGGCCCGGTCGAGGATGCGAAAGGGGATCAGGTGCGGCCAGGCACTCGAAACGGCATATCCCACCCGCGACAGCGAGCCGCACACGTATCCAAGGACGATGAAGATTTTTCTTTTCCGGAGGCGATCGGAGAAATATCCGGAGGCGGCCTGTGAGAGTGAGACGATGGCATCACCCAGCCCGTCAATCAAGCCCAGGACAGTCATATTGGCGCCCAGCACGCCGGTGACAAAGAGCGGCCAGATAGGGTAGATCATGTCCGAACCGAGATCATTGAGAAATGAGGTGACGGCGAAAATTCCAACGGTTCTTTTTGATTCGGCAGGTTTCATATTCAGAGCAGATCGGTCATAGTGCATCATTCATTACTGTCAAAATTGCACCTGAGGTGCATACCGGAAGTAAAGATAAAAGACGGAGCGGTTCTTTCATAGGAAATATTTCCGACGGGGAACTATTCCCATCGAAAGGGATAAATGGAATCGCAAATCTATATTTGACAATTCCCGAAAATTGGGAATTTTGACGAGAATCCGGCGATAAAAAGGACTAATATATCGCAAATTATTTTTCGGAGATGTTTAGAAATGGAGGCATTTGGAGTCGTTTTTCGGATCGCAAGGCGTTATCCGGCAATTGATTATCGTGACACAAGGGGGTGTCGGACAGAATTTATGGAATTTGGAGGAGGATGCGGAAACTTCAAAAAAAAAGTTGACAAGCATGCGCTTAACCATATATTAATTGACTTCAAAAGTTGCATAACAGTAATTTTGAATAGATTAGTAGAGTTATATAGCACTTTTGGTTTTAGAGGATATGGTCGAACTTACAGGAGTTCGAAACGAGAGAGAGATTAACGTTAACTAAATGACCTAATCAGTCGGGATGTGTGCCGGCTCTTTCGGCCTGCACGTGTCCTTTTTTTTCGTCCGATTTTACGGACAGAAAGGAATGTCAACATGTTAAAGCGTATTTTGCTGGTTCTTGCCGCCCTGGGGCTTCTGGCGATAGCCGGATGCAGCAAGGCGCCTGAGGTTGAGATGCAGGCCGCGTCGGCCGCTCTTGACGCCGCCAGGACTGCCGAGGCCGAGGAGTATGTGTCGGATGCCTACAGAACGGCGTCAGACACATTGAATGCTGCCATGGCCGCCAAGCAGGAGCAGGACTCGAAGTTCGCGCTTTTCCGCAGCTACGGCAAATCGAAAGAAATGTTTATTCGTGCTAAAGCTCTGGCCGACAACGCCGCTACTCTGGCCGCAACCGAGAAAGAGCGTGTCAGACAGGAAGTGATGACTCTCATCACTCAGGCTCAGGCCGCAATCGATTCCGCCGCTGCCGTCCTCAAAAAAGCTCCTATCGGAAAGGGTAACAGAGCTGAGATCGAGCTGATCAAGAATGATCTGACCGGACTCGGCGCCCAGTTCGAGGAAGCCAAGAACGACTTCAACGGTGGCAAGTTTAAAGTTGCCAAGTCTAAAGTCGAGGCGGTCATTGCCAAGGCTAACAGCATTATCAACGAAATAGCCATGGCGGTGGAGAAAAAGAAAGGCAAGTAGTTTTCTGACTACGGTCTTTACGCACCTTTTACTGCGGGGGTCGTTTCTTGAAAGCGACCCTCTCAGAAACCTTCAGCACTTACATCAGGGGATTATCCGAGGTTGATTTTGAAAGCATTGACAGGCGCCGGATCCGGATTGATTCTGGTTGCGGTTCTTGCCGTCTTTGTTATTGGCTGTCAGGACCCGCCCCTGGTCGCATTGGACAACGCCAAACGTGCTCTGGATAAAGCCTCCCGTGGGGGAGCGCTGCATTATTCCGAAAAGACATATCGTTCCGCAGAAAAACTGGTTCAGGCCGGATGGATGGAAATGGCGCGTCAGAACGGACGTCTGGCCCCTTTTCGCAACTACAAAGCGGCCGATTCAATTTTGAAACTGGCGCTGACGACCGCCAATAAGGCGGCCAGCGAAACCGAAAATCAGATTAAGAACCTGGATTCACTGGCCCGGTCGGAGCGAGGTGATTTGCAGAAAGACCTTCTCGAATGGCGTGAGGCGCTTAACGGCGCCTTGATTCGCTACCGGCTGGAATATCTATGGAATGAGGCGGAGTTGGCCTTCCGCACGAGCGAGAAATTGATTTTCAACCGTGAATATGAGGCGGCGCGGCAGACGGCGGCGGATGGCCGGCTGACATTGCGCAAGATGGCCGCGATAATGGATGATTATATTAATGACGAGGCCCAGAAAATCCATGTCTGGCGGCGCTGGGTGGCCGAGACCGTGGCGCAATCCCGGGATGAGGGAGGACATGCGGTAATTATCGACAAATCGAAGCATATTGCGTATCTTATTCAAAACGGTAATGTAATACATAAGTATGATTGCGAGCTCGGTTTTAACCCCGCGCATCAGAAACTGTTTTCCGGCGATGGCGCCACGCCGGAGGGAAAGTATACTATTAGCGTCGTAAAGACCAACGGTCATAGCAAATATTACAAGGCGCTCTTGCTTAATTATCCCAATGCCACCGACCGGGCGCGCTTTTCCGAAAATAAGGCACGCGGGGTAATTTCCCGCCGGGCCCACATCGGCGGGCTGATCGAAATTCACGGCGAGGGCGGGAGAAACCGCGACTGGACCGAAGGATGCGTGGCGCTGACCAATAAAGAGATGGATCATCTAATGCGTTACGTTTCGACGGGGACACCGGTGACCATCGTGCGGCGCTCGGACCAAGGGCCAAGAAAAAGATTCTTCTATATAGAGTCCTGCCGCTGATAGTAGTGATCGGCGGCGCGGCGGTGTATCTTTTCATGGCGACCGGCGTGAAACCTCCGACAAAAGATGAAACCCCGATGGTGTTTGATACCGATGCGGTCAATCTTCCCAAGGACGACAAGGCGGCCAAGAAGGAACTTCAGAATGCGCGCAAGGCGCTGGCCAAGGTGAAACCGGCCAAACCGTATATCGTGATCGACACCCACGCCAACCGGATATTCCTTCGCACCGAGGATTCGGTTCTTCTCGAATCGACTTGCTCGACTGGTTCCGGCGGCGAGTATGTCGATTCCGCCACCGGGCGGCACTGGATTTTCGACACGCCGCGCGGGGTGTTCAAAGTCAACAGCAAAATACCGCATCCCTGGTGGCGGAAACCGGACTGGGCTTTTCTGGAGGAGGGCGAGGCGATTCCCAAGAGCGAGGATGAACGGTATGATCCCAACATGATGGGCGATTTCGCCATGGGTTTCGGCGACGGCTATTTCATTCACGGTACGATTTACGAACGGCTTCTGGGAATCAATGTCACCCATGGTTGTGTTCGGGTCGGCTCGGATGATCTGGAAAAACTGTATAATAAGTCCCCCATGGGAACTTATGTCTATATTTTCTAAAGTATGATATTTACGAATCGTCATCTCATAATATCAGTCTGCGGTTTTCTTTTCTGCGCCATGATAGCCGGGTGCAAGGGGAACGGCGGCAACGGCAAATCGGCGGAGGGGACGAACGCCAATGCATGGAGCCGAAGCGATGCCGAAACGGAGTACGAACTGATACAGGCGGAGATGAAACTGGCCAAAACAAAGGCCACCTATCTGGTGCTTGATTTGGCGGAGAATAAACTGCTGCTGAAACTTCAGGGAGCGGTGGTCTGGGATTACCCACTGCAGTTGGATGAAAAGAATTCGGATAATATGAACAAATTTGCCGAGCATTTTATGGGTAACGACGGGCAGTTGATCCGGCCGGTCCTGGAAAAGCATCTCTTTGCGGCCAAAGACAAAAGCTCCGATTCGGTGCTGGCGATTGTAAGTGGGGTGGTGCGGGCCGAGGTTGACCTGATGCAGCGCGAGGTGCCGGAGCGGTTTCAGATTCTCTGGGATGATGATCTGATTATGGATGTGCGCAGTGAGGTGGTGGGGCAGCCCCGTTCGAAATTTCAGAACACGATGGTGGAACTGAGGCAGGCGCTGGAGCGGCCGTTCGGCGAGGCGCGTATTATAATCAAGATGGATTCCGAGCATGCATTGACCTTGTACCGTGCGACCAAGCGGGGCCTTCCGACCCTGATTTATCCTTCAAAGTAAAAATCGCAGCGTGATTGTCGAAACCCCGCTCATTCCGCCTGGAGCGGAATTCGGGGGAATTTCGACCTACCGCTGGATTCTGGCCCGCCGAAAGTCGGATCTAAGGACTTTCGCCAGAATGACAGTTATAGGGGCATTTTCAGACAGACATGCCTTCTTGCCATGAAAGACCAATTATTGTCATGCTGGACTTGATCCAGCATCCAGTCAATTTCGCAAAACCCTTCGGGATTTTGCGCTACAAGACTATGAGTGATAACGGGTTGTAGGAGGCCACGCAAGATTTCAGCTTGACTTTGCGCCGAATGGTGTTATCTTAGGGCAGTTTGGCGGTAAATGACAGTTATTGATGTGCACCCGGAGCACCGCGGAGGAGAATTCCCACCCGTTGGGTGGGTTACCGGTTTCATTTGAGCCATTCTATTGACTTAATTGCAGACCTCGATATTTCATATCTGCAACCAGACTTGGCAGTCGCGGTTGCACGGATGCCGATTATCAAATTGTCATTGCCGATGTAATAGACATTTATTGTATCTGTTTGGCCTACTATTCCCTGCAAATCCTGTCGTATGCCAAGGTCTTTTGTCATTTCATTGGAAAGATCACCAGATACGACATCCAGTATAGCCACTCTTGGTTTCATTCCACCGAATTCCTGTGGAATCTTGGGATAGATAGAATTCATGTACATACTGGCCAGCAAAATGATGCCTAAGATGATTAGAATGTAAGTCAGAGGGTTATAGATAATTCTATAGAAAGCGAAGAACTTATTCTCCATGAAATCATGTAAATTGCGAACTATTCTGTTCTTCGGCCTGAACACCGTATATGTATATCTAAATGCGCCATTAATGAATAAGGTTGTGAGCACGCACCCAGCGCCATAATATAATATATCTTCCATTGATGGAGTTCGAAAGGGCGGCTGCCGCATGTGTGGCATATAGTGAAACCATACAGCTATTAATGTTGCTAGAATTACCATGATTAAGACGCGGATTGGGCGTTTGCGCCTCACAACCCAATTGGGCCAAATATTAATAAGGAATCTGTAATAATATTTCACTACAATCAGGAGAAAGAGTGCCAATAAACAGATTGGTAAACCCGCAACCAAATATTGGCTATCAAAAATAGTCATTGGCCCAAGATTATTATGGAACGCACTTAGTGAGATTACCGTATAACCAGCAAAGTAGACTATACCTACAAGTACTAAGAAAGCATCTCTGTATTTGCCAATATTCTGAACCATTTCTGAAAAATGCTTTGCTTGCATATTTGTCTATCGATTCAATCAATCATGAAATAATGCACTACTATAATATAATGTCCTTCACTTGTCAAGCGGCATTAATCATTGCAAAATTGAAATGCCCTCATATATTTAGTTTTATAGATCGAAAGTCCTGCACTTTCGACAGAACATTTCTTGTCTGTGTGGCCATGAATCCTATATGATTTCGCATTCTAATATGTCGAAACCGCCGTTCATTCCGCAATAAGAAATTCAGCGGGAATTTCGACCTATTGTATTTGGTCTATTTTAATTTGCTTCGCAAATCATTGTCAGGAGTGCAAGACTCCTGACCTACCCGGGGTTTAGGCTTGATTTCTTTTTCATCAATCATAAAGGCGGTACCGAGGACCGAAAGCAAGAATCCGGCGAATGAGCCAAAAGCACCGATACGCAACACGCCGCCGATATCGGAAACATTTATATTCGAGGGGCTGCCGCCAAAGGCGTCAATGAATTTGTAAAGCATCACCGCCACCGAAAATACGGCGCCGATAAGTGTCACCAGCCGGGCTTTAATAAGCTCTTTCCGTTTCCAGAAAAAGAAAAAAGAGAGCATGATGATTATGGCGGCGGCCAGCACCGCCCAGAATATCCCGCCGATCCGCGCGCCGGAGGCCTCCACCGTGACCGTGCCGCACGAGACTTTCACCCAGGGCAAAAAGAAACAGATGATGGCGATCCCCGCACCGGCCGGGGTGAGAAAGATGGAGAATTTTTTCAGGTCTTTCATTATATCCTCGAAGTCATATTGTTTGTTCAAACGGTGCAGGCGTCAGGTCAAAATTTACTACCGCCGTTATTGGCAGAACCACAAGACTTCGTCTGGGGTTCTGCCCTACTTAGTACTGTCAGGAGTGCAAGACTCCTGACCTACACCTAAAATCGAAACGCCGCTCATTCCGCCAGCGGCGGAATTCGGGGGAATTTCGACCCACAAAACTATCATTAAGTCATATTAATAACGCTATCTCAATTTAAGAAAGGGTATTATATTTGAATTATGACGGCAATGCGAAAGAATATTTCGGAAAAAGCATGTCTGATCGCTCTGGCGCGCAATTCGCTCGAGAAACCGGCGGCGGATGCCTCACTTGAGGAACTGGCGGAACTGACCCGCTCGGCCGGCGGCGCGGTGGTCAAGAAAGTGCTTCAGACCCGTGTGCCGGATGCCGCTTTTTATATCGGGCGGGGGCTGGTCGATAAGCTGAAAGAGGAGTTTCAGGGGAATAATGTCGATCTGGTGGTCTTTGATGATCCTCTTTCTCCGGCCCAGCAGCGAAATCTGGAGGAGGCATTCGGGGTCAAGGTGATCGACCGCTCGGCTCTGATACTGGACATTTTTGCTCTTCATGCCCGCACCGCCGCGGCCAAGATGCAGGTGGAACTGGCTCAATTGGAATATACGCTTCCGCGCCTGGCCGGCGCCTGGGGGCATTTCAGCCGTCAGTATGGCGGAATCGGCACCAAGGGGCCGGGCGAAACGCAGCTTGAAACCGACCGACGCCGGGTACGCAAGAAAATTGCATATCTAAAGAAGGATATCGAACGACTCGGCCTGCAGCGGGAAACCCAACGGAAAGCGCGTCAGGATATGTTCAAAGTGGCCCTGATCGGCTACACCAACGCCGGGAAATCGACCCTGTTCAACCGCCTGACCAAAGCCGAGGTGGAAGTGGCCGACATGCTTTTCACCACGCTCGATTCGACCAGCCGGATGATGTCGACCGGCTACCCGGAGAAGATAATCTTCACCGATACGGTCGGGTTCATCAAAAAGCTCCCGCATCAACTGGTGGCCTCGTTCAAATCGACCCTGGAGGAGGCAACCTATGCCAATCTTCTGCTGAAAGTGGTTGATTATTCCGACCCGGATTTCCGCGAAAAAATCACCCAAACCGACCGAATTCTCTCCGAAATAGGCGCCCAGCACCTGGATTCTCTGGTGATATACAACAAGTTAGACCGGGCCGATGAGGAGGCGATTCGTCACGAGGACGACAAAGGGGGATTTTATCTCTCGGCTTTGACCGGCGAAGGGGTTGAACCTCTCCGCGAGGAGCTCTCGGGGCGGGTGAAACTCTTTCTGGTGCAATTACCTAAAGTCTGATAAGTTTTTGCCGATTCCTCTATTAGATAGAAGGAGCCTATGGCCAAGACTATTCTTATTGTTGACGATAATCCGAATATGTCCAGCCTTCTGGTGGAGATGCTGGAAGTTTTCCATTATGATGCGGTGCGGGCCGCCGACGGGCATGAAGCTTTATCCCGAATCGAAAACAATGATATCGCCATGGTGATTACCGACATGAGAATGCCGCGGATGTCCGGGCTGGAGCTGCTCCAGAATATCAAAGAGCGCAATCCGAAACTTCCGGTAGTGCTGATCTCGGGCTATTCGGTGGATGAGGTTGGTTCGGACATTGTCAAGTCGAAGGCCGATGGTTTCCTTAACAAGCCGTTCATGATGTCCGATATCGAAAAGCTGCTGTCTAATCTGCTCTAAATCGTTTTCTCCATTCAGATTCTCTTTTAAATTTCTTTTGGCGTTATTTCTTTATGGCGAATCCCCGTGCCATAAAGTTGGATTGCGCCCCTCTTGCGGCATTCTCTTTCTTACCATAGATTATATTTGATGACCGAAGATAACCCCGATTATATCGAGCTGCCGATTGACGGCGTTCTCGACCTGCACACGTTTGACCCGAAAGATGTCAAGCAATTGATCCCGGATTATATCGATGCCTGCCTGGAAAAAGGTATCATGCACATGCGCATAATACACGGCAAAGGGCAGGGAGTCCTGCGGACAATTGTCCATTCAATTCTGGATAAACATCCGGCAGTACTGCGGTACCGCCTCGATTCCCAGAGTTCCTCCTCCTGGGGGGCGACTCTGGTCGATTTGAAAAAGGATTAGCTTTCGGGAGTAGTATTTTCGTTCTGAGTATAAAATGAATCAAAACGGTTGATTTGCCGTAAATATAGCATTATATAGAAAGATTATTTGGATGAACTTTTCTATGAAAGGATGTCACCGGCCATGAAAAGGAGACATATTTTTATCGGCGTAACTATTCTAATGATACTGGCCCTGGGAATGGTTGTCCAGGCGGAAAATGCGTTCGAGAAACTGAAACAGGGAGAGAAAGTAAACGGCTTTACGGTGTTGAATCTGTATGACAACGCCGCCGACAAGCCGATGGGGGCGCGATTCATTTCCGACCGGTATGGTCTTATCATGGACTTGCTGCAAATTCAGTCGGTCCCCCAGGCCTTTTTCTGGGTCAAGAGTGTTCCGGAATCGGACAAGGGCGAGCCACATACCTGCGAGCATGTTCTTCTCGGTAAGGGGAACCGCGGACGGTATGTCGCTTCTCTTGAGGGAATGACACTCAGCAGCAGCACCGCCTATACCGGCCAGTTGCGAACCTGCTATCATTTCAACACCATTGCCGGCGAGAAGACTTTCTATACTATTTTCGAGGAGGCACTGAAAGCACTGGTGCAGCCCGATTTCACCGATGAGGAGGTTCGCCGCGAGGTTTGCCATATCGGCGTTGACAGTGACCCCAAGACCGGCCGGTTGAAACTGGATGAGAAGGGGACGGTTTATACCGAGATGGTCAGCTCATTCGAAAAGCCGTGGTACTATTCCTATCGCGTGATGGATGAGATGCTCTATGGCCCCAATCATCCTCTGGCCAATATCTCCGGCGGCGACCCGGCGGCGATCAGAACGCAGACAGCGGAGGATCTCAATAGATTCCATAAAGCCGATTATCACCTGGGCAACATGGGGGTGATTGTGTCTATCCCCGACAATATTGCCCTGCACCCGTTCCTGCAGAAAATGGATGAAATTCTGGGTGCCTGCCAGAGTTTTCCCGATTCGAATGCATACGTTGGTATCGGGAAATATAATCTTCCCCCGCCCCAGCCGACCGCGCAGCCGGGTGAAATTAGAGTGGTTGATTACCCCGGCGACATAGGTCAGGACCCCGGATACATGTCATTCTCCTGGCCGGCCGCTCTCGAAATAAACAACCGCGAGGAATTTCTGGGAAATCTATTCATGGAGGCATTTGCCGGCGGTGCAACTTCGAACCTGTATGACTATTTTATCAACTCGCAGACAAGGCGGATCAATCTCGGCGGAAATTCTATCTACGGCGGGATAAGTTCCGATCTTGGGCATCCCGTCTATTTCGGTATTTCCGGCATCGACAACGCTTATGTCACCGAAAAGATGCTCGATAGTGTCCGGAATATTATTGTCGGCGAGATAGAAAGGGTATACAATTTCGCCGACGGTTCAGATAGTTTAAAAGCATTCAACGAAAGAACCAGAAGCCGCTTGATCCAGAATCGAAAGGAGACCGAGAATTATCTCAATACGCCCCCGATGTTTGGGTTCCGGAGCGGGCCGGCCGGCCGCTGGGTGGGGCATCTGGAGAGTCTGGAGAAAGAACCCGGTTTCCGCAAATCACTCGTGCAGAAGGAATTGTTCTCGTACGCCGATAGTCTTCTCGGCACGGGGAATAATTTCTGGAGATCGTTAATCGACCAGTGGAAGGTGCGAACGATCAAGCCATATGCGGTCGGCGGCAAACCCAGCCCCGATATAGTGCAGAAAGAAAATGAGGAGAAAGCCGCTCGCATTGCCGGATATATCGAGGATTTTAAAAAGAAGTACGGTGTCAGCGATGAACAGCAGGCGCTGGCCAAGTACAAAGAGGAATTCGACCGCAAGACGGCCGAACTCGATTCAATCGCGGCCAAGACACCGCTGCCGCATTTTATCGACAATCCGCCCATGACACTTGATGACCAGCTGAAATATGAAACGATCAATCTTCCGGGAAATATCGCTCTGGGCGCCTCTACTTTCGATAATATGACCGCCGCTACCGTGGGGATGGCGCTACGGATCGATGTCATCCCGGAATCGCTTTTGGTTTATCTGCCGCTCCTGCCGAGCATTCTCACCGATATCGGAGTTATCAAAGACGGCCAGGTTATACCGTACGAGAAAATGAAAGATCTGGTCAGAAATGAGATTCTCGATCTTGATGCCCGTTTCGATATCGGCTATCAGTCCGGAAGGGCTGAACTGATTCTAACGGCCGCCGGCGGGAATCAGGAGGAACTCAGGAAAGCGCTCGGGTGGATGGATGCTTGTTTGTACTCACCATACCTGAGTGTCGATAACGTTCCGCGGCTGATGGATATTGTGGATCAGAGCCTGATATCGCTGAGAAATGTGATGAAGGGGTCGGAGGAATATTGGGTGACTTATCCGGCCCTGGCCTATCGGTATCAAACCAATCCGTTATTTCTTTCCGCCGATTGTTTTCTGACCAAAATACATCACCTGCA
>JAPLUR010000024.1 GCA_026397505.1 Candidatus Zixiibacteriota bacterium | reverse complement strand
TGCTTTATTCAACTATTTCAATCATAAATGGCACAGAAACAATGAAATAATAAAAACCATCAAAAACATGATACAAAAAGCAGCCTAAATAAATGAAAAAAAGGATATACCAATTTCCACACTAATATTGACATTACCTCCTCAAACGGCTGAGCTACAATCTTTTTGCCGGTTCTCATTTTTCGGAGCGAGGTCTGCTTATATTTATTGGCGAAAAGGTGAGCCAGGCGAAGCGGCTCCGGCATGCGATATCCCGTATCACACTTGATAATGATATCGAGCGCCTCCCGAATACCGCACCGGTGTCCGGGTGATATGAACATCGGTTTGACATTCTCTTTTGTCCGATAGACAAATCCGACTTCGATATCGCCGACAAAGAGCGATGAACAGCCGCCTTTCTGAGGCGGAGGGTTGCGGAAATCGCCGCAGAGAATTCTGCGGGCGCATCCGATAGAGGGGATGTCGGCCAATAATCCCAGATGAGAGGCCAGACCAAATCCCCGAGGGTGGGCTATCCCATGACCCGGAAAGATAATGACGTCGGGATCGGTTTTCAGTCGGGAAAGGGCTTTCAATATGACCGGTCCCTCCCGGAAAGCGAGCAGGGCCGGAATATACGGAAATTCCGTCTCCATTTCGGCCACCTCTCTTTCCACATCAATCAGCTCGGGATATTTTACCGTGATGGCGGCGGCATAGAGGCGATTGTTTCTATCATTAAAGGCCGTATCGACAGCGGTAATATATTCCAGTTTGCCGATGTCATGATCCGCAATAATTTCCGCTCTCAGGGCCTTCTGAATGGCAAGAGCTTCATTCGGATCTTCAGGCCAGTCGTGCAGAGATTTGATTTCCACTTTACTCCCTTTTAGACAGTCCGGCGAACGCCATGAAGCCCTGAAGAGACAAAGCCACGGGTCGCCGGTAATTGAATTGTGCTCATTTCATGCTCAGGGAGGCCACACCATTAAGCGGGCCCCACGCTCAGTTTATAGAAAATAAGGAGAGTCTTTATAATATGTCAATTTGAATATGTTACCCCGGATTAAAAAGTATGTGCGAATTTTGAAACTATTCATGGATTTATGAGTATTTCTTTCCATAACAATCAAGAAAAGGCGGAAATCCGACGATTATTGGTTAGAATAAGCCCCGGCAGACAAAAACCAGCGCTGACCCCGGGCAGTTATGCTGTTGGCTTGAGGGGGGATGCCCGATTGACGAACTACCAATCGTCGCTGACGTGGGGAAACCCACAAAATATAGATATAGAATTCAAAATGACTCCAGTTAAGAAGTATATTTGCCTATAGTTTATGAGCACTTTTTTGAATTTTTTATGTTGCTTTTTTTTGACACGTGTTATACATTAGCCGTCTAAATGCGTAAGCCAATGAGAATATTACTGATAACCCAGCATTTCCCGCCGGAGCGTGGTGCCGTCCGCAGGCTTTACGAGTTTGCCAAATTTTTCCAAAACGGGGGACATGAGGTCACCGTCCTGACCGCAATGCCGAATTACCCCGATGGGGTTGTTCCCGAAAAATACCGCGGTAAATTCCTCGTCAAGGAAAAATTGAATGATCTCAATATCTACCGCTCCTATGTCATGCCGGCATCAAATGCCGAGCCGAAAAAAAGGATGATCGGATTTATCACTTTCCTTTTCTCCTCGCTGATCAACAGCTTCAGGATAAAGGGAAAATTTGATTTGATTCTGGCCTCCTCGCCGCCGGTGACTTCGCCCCTCATTGGCTATATCCTGAGTCGTCTGCGCCGCACCAAACTGGTGCTGGAAATTCGCGATCTGCAGCCGGAATCGGGAGAGCAATTCGGCAACCTCAACAAGTCGCTTTTTACCGAATCGATTCGGAAGGTGATGCGTTTCCTTTATCACAGGGCTGATCATATTGTCTGTGTTACCGAAGGTATTGCCGAATGGATGAAAGCCTATGGCATTCCGGAAGATCGCCTGACCACTATCAAGTCCGGGGTCGGTTATGATTTCATCAACAGTCACTCCAACGGTATCCGAAAAAAATACGGCTGGGAGAATAAATTTCTTATCCTCTTCTCGGGAACTCTGGGGTGGGTTCGCCCACTCGAGACCATAGTCGAATCGGCCCGGCTTCTGGCCGATGACCGGCAATATCACTTCGTCTTTGTCGGCGATGGGCAGAAACGAGACTCGCTGGAGGCGCTGGCGAAACAGTACAATTTGAAAAATGTCTCATTTGTCGGGCTGCAGCCTCTGGAACAGATACCTTACTATCTCAAGGCCGGGGATGTGTTGGTCGAGTGCCTCAAAGAAGTGCCGGTGGCGAAAGTGGCGCTGCCGACCAAAATATTCGAATATATGGCCGCCGGCCGTCCGATTATTTTCGGATCGACCGATGGCGAAACCAGCCGCCTCCTGGAAAAAGCCGGAGGGGCTCTGACTTATTCTTCGGGACACCCCGAGCAGCTGGCCGAGATTGTCCGCGCCCTTTATAATAAGAAGATCGACGGTGATGAACTGGGCAAGCGTTATCATAACTATGTTTGCAGCCATCATACGCGCGAAAAATGGGCCCAGAGATATCTCAATCTTTTGGAATCTGTCAACAGACCCTGAACCATCCGCCCCATTGATTTTTAGATAATCACCGATAGAGGGATAATACTGTCCCGCCAAAAAGATCGCTTATTTTCTCTTTTTCTTCTTCACGCCAGACTATTACCATGAGCTTGCTGTCCGGGATTTTTTTAAGGTCAAAATCTCCGATATGGCGATATTCCTTTTCCGGCATCCAGAAGCCCCTGGTACCGATGTTCTGGAAATAAGGTCTGTACTCATCTTCGAGATATCGGTACATATCCGGATGGCCGTAAAATACTTTTCTGATTCCAGCTTCTGCCGCCGATTCTCTTTCAACGGCGATACCATACGGCTCAAAGGTCATTTCCTGAAAACGGGCCCGCCAGTGCATCAGACCGGCCGCCTCTGATGGTTTCAGGGCCGAGAAGGCTACGGCCGGAAATCCCTTGCGGTGGTGACGAATCGATGCCCGG
>JAPLUR010000023.1 GCA_026397505.1 Candidatus Zixiibacteriota bacterium | reverse complement strand
GGGATGTCTATAATGAGAAACGATTGCATTCCTCTCTGGGCTATCGACCACCCAACGAGTTCGAGGCCCTACTGAGGAACGAAAAAGTGAACCGCCAAACCGTCCTACCCTAACCTGTCCAACAAAAGGGGTTCACTCCATAGATTCCAAAGGTTAATATTGTGTTGGTCCTCTGAATCTTATTGAACTGAATGATTCCTAACCGACTGGAGGGAAGATGAGAAAAGCAGCAGTACTACTTTCAGGTCTCATGATTCTGATTTTTGTCATTGGCAGCCCACTTTCTGTTGGGTCAATGACGGCAGTTTCTGTGGGAAGCACACTCTGGTCAGCAATGCAGGATGTTGCCGTTAATGGCAATTATGCCTATTGCTCCATGGAAAAGGGGCTTGTCGTCGTGGATATCAGCAATCTCTCCGAAACGCGATTTGTCAGTCAGATAGCACCTGACAGCGGAATGGCGTTGGGATCGATGATTGCGGGCAACTATTTATATGTGGCATTCTGGAGCGGTGGGATGGGAATATATGATGTCAATGACCCGGCCAGTCCCAATTTGGTCGGGAGAATCAATCCCGGCGGCTATATTAATGATGTCTTTGTCCAGGGCAATTATGCCTATCTATCCGACAGGTATGGCTTTTTCTATGTCGTTGATATTTCTGCGCCTTCCTCGCCTCAGCTTATGACGACTTTGAGCGGATTTAATGGCGCATTCGCGGTCAAGGTTATCGATACGGTCGCTTATCTGGGAACAAGTAGCGGGCTGGTGACTATTAATGTGGCAAGCCCTGATACCTCTATTTTTATTTCCATATGCAGCACGCAGACGCGTGTTTATGACATTGCCATCGCCAATGGCATTGCCTATGTCGCCTGTGAAAGCAAGGGACTGCAAGTTATAGCCATGCCGCGGCCTGATGACATGTATATTCTCGGCGGATACGGAATAATAGGGGGCGCATATGGCGTTGATGTAGCGGGCGATGTGGCTTATCTGGCCCGATATGATTATTCCAGCGGCATCGTAAACAGCGGGCTGATGGCCTTCGATATCACTAATCCTGAAGTTCCGACATTGATAGGTTTATATAGAGATCCGTATGGCTTGAAAGTATCCATAAAGGATTCCATCGCCTTCGTTGCCGACAGAACGCTGGGACTGCAATTGATAAACATATTGCACCCTCCAAGCTTCGGTCTAATCGGGGAATACAGGACGCAGGAGTCGCGATGTGTGGCGATTGCGGGAAACCGCGCTTATGTCGCCGGAAACGGTTTCAGCATAATTGATATATCTGATAACTCCAATCCAATAGTATTGGGGCAAATTCCTTTTGATTACACCGGAATGGATGTCGCCGTGGTCGACACCCTTGCTTTTGTAACCGGCTATTTTACATCGCCATATTCCAACACCGGTCAATTTGCTATAATCAGCATTACCGACGACCAAAATCCATATGTTATTAGTAGTACTTCCTTACCCAAAGCCGGGTTTAGTTTGGCCATTCAGGGGAATTATGCTTATTTGGGCGGGTATGACTCGCTCCAAATATTTGATATCTCCAATCCACTGGTTCCAGTGATCGTAAGTTATTTTCCTCAGCGTTGTGATTACATTGCTGTGCGCGGCGATTTTGCCTATATACCGCATCTTAAGATTCTCAATATAAGTAATCCCCTGTCGCCACATTTGGAGGGTGAGGACCAGATAGGCGGGGCGGCGGCAGACATAGTGCTCAGGGGAGACACCGCATTTGTGTGCGCCTGGACCGGCGAGTTGATGATGGGATTCGTCTATTCATTTGACATCTCCAACCCGGCGGCTCCATTGATGCTGGACTACGACTATACCGGTGACGATGCGTTCTGTATGGAGTTGAAAAATAATTTTGCTATTGTGGGGACCTATGGAGGGCTCTATTACTTTGATATTACCGACCCGGCGGCCATAGTTTCATCGGGTCATGATGCAGTGTGGGGTTACGTGAGTGACATCGCAGTTGCCGGGGGTTATGGCTACCTGGCGGTCGAAGATGGTTTGCAGATTGTCCGATTTCAGGGAACCTGCTGCGACCTGCCGGGCGATTTCACCAATAATGATTTGGTGAATATTTTGGATGTAACAGCAATGATTGATAATCTATATAAGGGCGGTCCGCCCGCAGCTTGCGTAGCAGAGGCGGACGCGAATGGCAGTGGCGTAGCGAACATTCAGGATATCACTTATCTCATAAAGTTCCTGTATCTTGGCGGTCCAACGCCGATTTGCGGACCGATATAAGAGATTGGCCGGGTGGCCCACCATTCCGATCGCGGCCGCCAGTATGCCGCCGGCGATTACCAGAATATGCTGAAAGACAATAAGATGGTCTGCAGTATGAGCCGCAAGGGTGACTGTTGGGACAACGCTCCGATGGAGTCATTTTTTGCCACTTTAAAGACAGAACTGATTTACGGGGAACAACTTAGAACACAAGAGGAGGCCAAAACGAGAATATTTGAGTATATTGAAATGTCTTACAATCGAGAACGCCGTCATTGTCATTCGAGCCGGTAATGTCAATATTAGTGTGGAAATTGGTATATCCTTTTTTTCATTTATTTAGGCTGCTTTTTGTATCATGTTTTTGATGGTTTTTATTATTTCATTGTTTCTGTGCCATTTATGATTGAAATAGTTGAATAAAGCAT
>JAPLUR010000022.1 GCA_026397505.1 Candidatus Zixiibacteriota bacterium | reverse complement strand
CCGCAACCTCATCATGAAGACAGGAAAACCCCAATTGATTAACATCCTCGCGACGATATATCATCTCTCTTCCTCCAATTCACCACCATATTAATCGCTCCATCAATGCCAATCAACCAAAACTTATGGGACAGCCTCCTTGCGGTCGCCCCATTCTTTGTCTTCGTCTTTGGTCTCCCTAGAGTAAATTTAAACTGGTGGTTTTTCCTTGACAGGCAACTGCCGGAGGACTTAATTATGGAAATCGAATGTCTCATTTGATGGGAGTGCGGCACTATGAGAACAGTTACTATGATTCTTTTCGGCCTAATTATTGTCCAGATGTTTGCCTGTCAGCCGCAGGTAAATGTTGCAGCAGAGAAGCAAAAGATAGCCTCGGTCTTGGAGTCCTATATAACCAGCATTGAAACAGAGGATATCGATCTCTATGGCAAGATTCTGTCTCACGATCCGGAGATGGTCAACTTCGGCACCTCCGAGCCTCCAATTGTGGGATGGGATTCCTTAAGGAAACTCATCGTTGACCAGAACGCGGCGCTGTCGCAGACAAAGATTACCGCCAGTGATCTGGCCATTCATCTCTCCGGAGACGGCAATTTCGCCTGGGCGACAGACCTGTGGAATTTTAAGGCGATGATGGGTGACCAGGCGTTAGAGATTCCGGTCAGATGTTCATGGATTCTGGAAAAGCGGAATGGCGAATGGGTAATCGTTCACTTCCATAAATCCGTTCGCGGGGCTCAATAATTAAAGGTGCGCCTCCTGGGCGCCTACCGTGCGACACGGTCTCCCTTTGGCTGCCGCTGTTTCCTTCTTGACACCGAACTTGCAAAAGCATTAATTTCGGGTTGGGAAAAATACGCCGGAGGGATGGCTGAGAGGTCGAAAGCGGCGGTCTTGAAAACCGTTGTACCGCAAGGTACCGTGGGTTCGAATCCTACTCCCTCCGCATGATTGGCAGATTAGGCGGTTTGATTTAGATTTATAGGTGTTGAATGGCGGAAGACAAAGAAGGACCCAAGCAAAAAGCTGAGGACACTGCTGCGGCCGCAGGTAAGGTAGAAAGCAACCTGCGTGTGATTAATGATGATGAATTGCATAAAATGCTTCATGTCACGCGACTTCGTTCCGTTGATGAAGCAATGCAGCGTCTGAACCTATCAAATGCTAATCTTGGAGGCAGAAGACTTGCAAAGGAAGACTTGCGAGGGGCAATATTAACCGGTTCAAATTTGGAAGGCGCAATTTTGTATCTTGCCAATCTGGAAGGGGCAAGTTTGGCAAAGGCAAAGTTGATGAGGGCAAACATGCGGGCAGCGAGCCTCGTTGGGGCTGATCTCAATGGTGCCGATTTGGATAATGCCATACTTGAAAAGGCCGATCTCCGGAGCGCGACATTGAATAACGTTTTGAATCTGCACACTGCCAATTTGCGTGACTGTAATTTTGAGGGGGCGACCGGGCTGACCGGCGCCGAGTTTGCCCGCGCCGATATTACTGGTGCCAGATTGCCCGAGGGTATCCGCGACTTCAAGATGCTCACCATTGTGGAGGAGACCTCCAGAAATGCCATTAAGATATTTATTGCCACCCTGCTGGCATGTGTCTATTCATGGTTGACCATTGGCTCGACAACCGATGTTGCTCTGTTGACCAACTCCTCGGCCACGCCACTGCCGATAATTCAAACCGCCATTCCGATTGCCACATTCTATCTGGTTGCGCCGGTCCTTCTGCTCGCTCTTTACTTCTACCTACACTTTTATTTGCAGCATCTTTGGACTGCGCTTGGAACTCTACCAGCCATTTTTGAGGATGGTCGGCCACTCGACCAGCGGGCCTACCCCTGGCCGTTGAATGGTCTGGTGCGTCGGCATTTTGAGAAATTGCGGGGCACGCGGCCCCTGATGATTCGCCTTGAGGAATACACAGTCATTGCCCTTGCTTGGTGGCTAGTGCCATTTACTCTGTTTTGCTTCTGGTTGCGTTATATCCCCAAACACTTTTGGAGGGGTACCATTTCTCATATATTTTTGATTGTCGTTTCGATCGGAGCAGGCGTTTATTTTTACCACCTGCATGCTCAAACACTCCGGGGCGACAAACCCAAACCTGTCCGGATTCGAACTGCATGGCGTGAAAGGCGGGTCTATCCTGTATTTTTAGTCGCTATAATTCTAGTTCTGGTTTCATTCAATTCCATACATGTAAGCAGCAGGAATCAATTTGTGTTGCTCAGGACGCTTGGCTTTAATGTGTTCGCCGACTTTCGGGAAAAAGACATTTCCACCAGACCTGACAATTACTGGTTGTTAACGCGGGGTTCCCGTGATTCCTCGGTTACCGGCGCCCGCCTTGCCGGCGCAGATATTAGATGCGCCGATGCTACTAGGGCATTTCTATTTAACGCGGACTTGAGAAGATCGAATCTTCGTGGTGCCATCCTCGATTTTGCCCAGCTCCAGCGTGCCAAGCTCGATTCGGCAATTCTTGATTCAGCTTCACTCCGAAATGCTTCGCTCCAAGGTGCTAGTCTTTTCAGAGCCAAGGTGCAGGGGGCTGATCTTGCTGGGGCAAATCTGGATTCGGCCATTCTTGAACGTGCTTTGCTCCCGGGCGCCTCATTCGTTGATGTCTTTCTGCAATTTGACGAAATCCGCGAATTATATAAGAAACTATCCAAGGGCAATTACGGCCTGCAGATTGTGCATTTTATGAGTGATTCTCGCGTGGCCACGCTGCGGTCTGCCAATCTCCTACTGGCAAATCTGGATTCAGCCACTCTTATAGGTACTTGGCTCCAGGGGGCTAACCTTTCTAGGGCCAAACTGCGGGTGGCCAATCTCCGATACGCAAATCTGGATTCAGCCACTCTTATAGGTACTTGGCTCCAGGGGGCTAACCTTTCTGGGGCCAAACTGCGGGGGGCCGATCTCCAAAACGCAAATCTAGATTCAGCTATTCTAGATTCTGCTTGGCTCCTGGGAGCTGACCTTACTGGTGCCACGCTGCGGGGGGCCGATCTCAAAGGCGCACATCTGGATTCAACAAATTTGTCGGGCGCCGATCTGACCAATGCCACCGGTCTCATTCAAAAACAACTTGATGCCGCCTGCGGTGATTCTTTAACCAAATTACCCACCGGCCTGCATATTAAGCCCTGCCCCAAAAAGCCAAAGTAGGTCGAAATTCCCCCTGAATTCCGCCATCGGCGAAATGAGCGGGGGTTTCGACAATCCATGTTGCACCAGAAAAATTCCCGAGAACTTCACTTGCCTAAATGAATCAATTGCACTATCTATCAGGAGGATAATGGGAATTGAATTATGACCAATATTCGGCGATATTTCCGCTCCGGAAATGTTTACTTTCTGACTCATGTGACATACAAACGCCGGCCAATACTTGTATTCCATTTTGATGATCTCTGGAACGCTATTCAAAGCGTCAAGAATGAATATGATTTCAACATATTGGCATGGTGCGTCCTTCCTGATCATTTTCATATCCTCGTTGACCCGATAAACAGCCAAACCTCGGGCATAATGCGGAGAATCAAATTATCCTTTTCCGCGAAATATCGCCGGTCAATTGCCAATAAAAGCGGTCGTGTCTGGCAGTATCGTTTCTGGGATCACCAGATTAGAAATCAGCAGGATTTGAATCATCATATAGATTACATTCATTACAATCCCGTTAAGCATGCGCTGGCAAAATCACCTGCAGAGTATAAATTATCATCATTTAATGAATATCAAATCAAGGGATATTATCCCGAAAATTGGGGAGGTATCGAAACAATAGATAATGATGGCCAGTTTGGTGAATAACGAAATCAATGTGTCGAAACCCCTTTCATCTCCCGCTTCTCGGGATCTGAATGGGGAATTTCGACCTACGGCTAAACAGCAGATAAAGCCCTGCCCCAAAAGGGAGAAGTAAAAGGTTGTGGTGGCCCACCGTGGCCGCAAGCGCTAGGCGGTCCGGCGGGACTTCAAATTCCATAGAACCGGTAATGTCAATATTAGTGTGGAAATTGGTATATCCTTTTTTTCATTTATTTAGGCTGCTTTTTGTATCATGTTTTTGATGGTTTTTATTATTTCATTGTTTCTGTGCCATTTATGATTGAAATAGTTGAATAAAGCAT
>JAPLUR010000021.1 GCA_026397505.1 Candidatus Zixiibacteriota bacterium | reverse complement strand
TCGACCAGAGCCGCGGTTGTGAATCCGCCGGCCGCTAAAGCGACACCCGAGGCGACATCAACCGCGATCCAGAGACCCCAGGGATATTGATCGGTAAGATTGGTGGCCGAGCCCAGTCCGAATAGAAGACGATAGGCGTAGGCCGCCAGACCGGCCGCCATGATTCCAAATAGAATTTTCGTCCCGGTGGTGAAAAATTTCACCCTCACCGGCAGAGAAAACTCGTGCGCGCTCATTCCTCGCCTGCCTTCCCCTCATCCCTATGTCTGAAAGAGTACATAGCCAGTCCCAGAAGTCCATACAGTGCCAGGGGTGGAACGAACGATTTGAATATTCCATGCTGAATTGGCTCGGTACTGTGGGGGAGCGGCTCATCGCCCAGTTGAGGCAGTTCTGTAGCGGCAAAATCCACTCCGGCCAGATACATCCAGCTCGTGCCGCCTGCTTCCTTCTCGCCGTAAACATGATCGAAATATTTTTCGGGACTGGCCGCGATTCGGCTATGGGCCAGATCGATCAGCTCCCGGCGATTTCCGAACGTCAGCGCTTCATTGGGACAAATGCCGATACAGGCCGGTTTTTCGCCCGCATCCACCTTATTCAGGCAAAAGGTACATTTTCTGACCTGGGGATTGAGGGCATTCGCATACTCATAACCGGGTATCTGAAAAGGACAGGCCACCATACAGTAGCGGCAACCGATACATTTCCAGGCATCGTAAGTGACCGGACCCCGACTGTCCTTCCTCAAAGCCCCCACTATGCAGGCGGAAACGCAAGCCGGATCATTGCAGTGCATGCATTGCACTTTAATATTATATTTCTTGTCGATAGCTCCGGTTCCGGCAAATTGATTTACCACCGTATATGCCGAAGCATTCGGCCGGCGGTGTCTGACAAAAACTGATTTGTCCTCGAACGCGGCCAGAGGCTGATTGGAAAGAGAATTGGCATCATTACAGGCCCATTCACACTTCCGGCAACCGCTACATACAACGGTGTCGACCAGGACTCCGATAGCCAGATCGGTATCGACTGCCGTCTTCTTCTCACTCGCCCGAGCCGTATCACCCAGAATGGTCAGGGAACCGGCCGCTGCCAGCTTGATAAAATCACGACGGTTAAAACTCATCTATGATGACCTCAGATAGACAACCAGGAGAATATTTATCCATTTATGCTTGTGAATAAATTCACAAATCATCTTGTAACTCTACTCATAATCTTTATCAAAAACATATACGTCACACATCAAGAGTAATTATAACAATTTCACTCTTAATTGTCAAGAATAAAAGAGGATAATAATACTTATATATTCACACAAATATAATCGGCTTAATTTAATAAATCATGATAATAATTGTATGCTTTTTCTCTCGTAGTCATCTCTGTCATTATCTATTGATATGCAAGAAATTAGAGAAGAATGTAAGATCTTTAAGCAAATGGAGTATGAATTAGTCGGCTGAGCGTCTGAAAGCGCCAGACTTATCTATAATAATAAATGGAGAATCGATTTAAACCGGCACGACCCGGAATCCCGGCCCGTTCCTGCCAGACATAAAATTCCACCGCAACACTGTGACCAATAAGATAAGACTGTGATATATCAATCGGGCTATCAATCATAACCTTTCTTGTCCCGCCCCCAATAGTATTGCCATATACAAAAAACCCATCAATGCTGAAATAAACGTCAGTAGCTGCCTCGACCAGGTCGGCCTCGATAATCCAGTGGACATCTTTGGAGCCGAGGGGAATGCTCACCGCACTGGCCATGGCCAATTTTCCGAAATCAGTCATTTTCGGGAAATCGAAACGGTAGCAATTACCGGCAGTATCGATTTTCCACGCCTGATAAGCACCGTCGTTCTCCAATTTCCAGAGTTGGGGTGAGGCGATTCCGATCGACTCGAAAGCAATGCGGCGAATCCTGCCGATCAAATTAAATCTGGTGCCCCCGGGCGCTACCTCGACTTCAATTGTATCCGGATACAAATCATAAACCGGATTCCCCCAATTCTGAATTACCAGTTGCCGCAACCCGACCGGAATACCGTCGATAGCATAGCCCCCCTGGAAATCGGCTACCGAGACAAGATCGGAGGAAAAACCATCCGGATTCAATACCGAAACATGCGCCCCCGGCAAAACACTTCCTTCCATAGTAAGAACGTTGCCGCTCAAAATGGTCGTATAATATTCACTCTGAAGATAGATATTCCGATCAATATTCCCATTCACTTCCATAAGAGCGGAATAAGGGCCATAACCGGCCAGGGTTGCTTCCAGAGTATAGCTGCCACTGGCAACACTGGGCAATATATAATACCCGGCCGTGTCGCAGGTATCGGCCCGATCGGCCATTGTCACGATCGCCCCCGAAATCGGAATGGCTGTTGAGGGGTGATAGACATAGCCCGAAACAGTGTTGCCGGTGTCAATCTGAATCCATTTGTCGGCATATGTCGAATCATGGCCGTCGGTCGCCAGAAGGGTCAATTTCAATTTCATTCCCGATAACAGGGCGCTCGAGACACTCAACATTGTTGATTCGCTGGTATCCGGAGTAAATTTCCCGGCCCGCTTATAGGTTGACCATTTTAATTTAACGGGATCACCATCGGGATCAAACACATCTGCAACCAGTTGAATCTGTGAGCCGGGAAGCGCAAAATCAGGGTTGGCCGTAATCTCCTTTATGACCGGCGGGGCGTTGTCCGGCCCGGTGCTTTTGGAACAGCCTGAAAGAAGCAAAGCAATCGTGATAATTACCGGAAAAATCCAACCCCAAATAAAAATAGGCCGAAAACGTTTCCGTGCTCTTGTCATGGCGCCAATATATAGTTTTGGGGCGCAAATGTCAATCAGAGGAGCGCAATACTGCTTGTTCCGTTATGTCCTTAATTCCCCGCCGCGGCGGGGAATGGTGACCTGACAGCTTTCTGAGGATTCGTAGGTCAGGTCTCTTGCAGACCTGACACAGTATTGTCAGGAGCGTAAAGCTCCTGACCTACCTAATAGAGCGCCGGAACACTAGGAGAGTGATTGCCAAACCCAATCACTTTACTCTTCTATCCGGCAGAAATTGCTTGCGTTGTGCGCGGTTGGGGTTATATTAATTACAGGTTAATATTTACCTGCAATTTCTCTTACGAGGGATTAATATGGGCAAGATATCATTTATTTGGATTGTGCTCGCGCTTTTGTTTCTGAGCGCGAGTAATGCTTTTGCGGCCACCATTCATGTTCCCGCAGACCAGCCAACGATTCAAGTGTCAATAAATGATGCCAATTCTAATCTGGAAATATCAAGCAAGAATAATAGTCTTCTCAGCCAAGGTAATGTCACTTGGCAAGTAATCGGAACTGGTATTACTGAATGCAAATCAGCAAATTTCGCCATAGATGCAACCATAGGGCAGCCAGTAGTAAACTCAATTCAAAGCAGCACGAATGATGTTCATAACGGATTCTGGGCATATATCTATTCATGTTGTAACAAGCCAGGCGATGCCAATGATAATGGCCTTATCAATATTCACGACATTACATTTCTAATAAATTATCTGTATAAAGATGGGCCGCACCCCCCTTGTTTTTCCAAGGCGGATGCTAGGGGAGACGGTCCAATCAATATATCGGACATAACTTACTTGATAAATTACTTATACAAAGGCGGGCCGATACCTCAATGCCCACAACTCAAATAAATTAAAGGCGATAATTACCAAGAAAATATGAATCAAAATTAGAGAGGATAATATGAACAAGCGATTGTCATTGATGATGGCGAATTTATTGATATTGATATTCATTGAATTGTCTGCATTCGCAGGTGTTCCTCAGATAATGAGCTACCAGGGGCGCCTGACTGACAATATTGGCAATCCTCTTCCAGACAATGTTTATTCATTCAAATTTTCTATTTATGATATGTCAGTCGGTGGGTATCAACTGTGGACGACACTCGGATATGTCCCAATTCAAACTAAGAATGGACTATTTAGCCATCTCTTGGGCTCAACAAATCCTCTCCCTGATTCTCTTGCCAAATATGATTCACTCTGGCTTGGTATAACAGTCGGACTTGACCCTGAAATGACACCACGAACAAGTCTGGCAAGCACCATATTCTCTTTCAGATCTGCAATATCGCAATTTGCCGATACAGCGAGGCATTCCCTTGATAAAACAATTGATGCATCTGAACTGGCTACCGGCATCTTGGACACGGCGAGATATAGCGCATATGAAGACCTGGAAAGTGAGGATAAAATTGGTGCGGAGGCTAATCAACTTGCATCTGGCAATCATTCTCATGAAATGAGCGGACCGAAATTGACTTTTAAGGAATATGTTTATGATCAGCAAGGCCCGATATTAACCCTAACGCCCCCTTATCCGAATTGGTCGCAAAATTGGCCAATAATAGATTCAATAAATATTTCCGTTCCCGATAGTGGCTATGTGGTAGTAAAAGCATTAGTTGTTTTATACTTACCCAACGGAAACCAAGAGATAAGAATTGGCTTAACTTCAAGCCAAGCGACTGATCCCGGTTTTGGTGAATATACATCATCTTCTAATAAGTCTGACGAGGACTATTTAGATATGTCAATTGAGGATTTTATAAAAGTAAGTGGACCCTCGACTTTAACTATCTATTTAAAGGGAACAGCTAATTTTCCTTTTTTTTATATCAGTAAATATCAATTAAGTTCAATTATTTATCCACTGAGATACCAATAAACAATTCTGCTTTCATAATGGTGATGCATCTTCTTCGACGTAATTTCTACTCATTCCGTAGATTGGAGTTTGATGCTGCCAAAGGCTTTCAATTGAGCACCCAATGAAAATAGAGCAAGGCTTCGAAACCGCATTGGGTTATGCCTATGGGTAACTGAGGAAAAGGATTATAAAATGCAAAAAGACAGGGTAATTAAAGAAAATAATGTCTACTTTGATATATTTGACAATGCGAAGGACTATCTTGAGAAAAGTCTATTTTTTATTGAAAAAAGCATAGAAGACCCTAAATATTGGAAGTGGGCTGCAATTTCACTGCACGGAGCATTGTATGGGTTTCTAATAGCTGCACTGGAGGTGCCGGATTCTCCCGGCGCCATAAATTCAACAAAAAAGGGAAATCGTCTGATTGGTTTTGATACGGCCCTTAAAAGGCTTCAGAAGCCTGATTATAATAGAGTATATGATTTTATCAAGCCACTTGAACTAACAAAAAAACAACTAGATTCAATCAAAATAGTGAAAAATCGCTTACGCGATCCATTTATTCATTTTCTGCCGCAACCTTGGATCATTGATTTTTCAGGTATAGCGAATATTGCGGCAGATGTCATTGCGGTGATAAAACACCTAATGACGAGTGATTATATATTTTTATCCAGCAATAGGAAAATAAAGAATGTAAGGCACTTATGTAACCGAGGTCTTCGAATTCTTAAATCGCATCCTTTATATATGGCGTCAGATATCTAGCCATTTTGATTTATGGTTCCAAATCCCGCCGACGGCGGGCGCTTTCGACACTTACCATCATCCAAATCCCATCCCCCACCCCTCCCGCAAAATCCACATCGAACCAATGGTGATTTCCACCTCCCCCCCCTTATGTAGAAGCAGTGATTATTTATATGTCAGGAAACGAAAAACAGCTTAACGCCAACCAAGCCAATGCCGCCTCCTCCAACAGGGCCTCGATACCAAATCGCCGCCGCATTCAGACAGAGATATTTATAAAAACGGAGAAACAAAGCCATTTTTGTCATCTTCTTGGCACACATATGGTTCGCGCATTTTTCCATGGCTTGGTTCCCGTTGCGCAAACGTAACCACTTGCGGTACAGTGTCCTCTATGAATAATTCTCCGGCGATAAAAAAGGCGGCCTTTCTATTGCCGCCTTTAATCCGATACAAACCGCAAATGAAATAGACTACTTCATCACATGCATCAAAGTGAAAACATAGCTGCTGGCTAAATCGTGAGTCAACTGAGCTTTCATGGCCGCTCCATGGCCGGCCTCGGTAGCCTCATAATACCAGACCGGTTTGCCGAGCCGCGAAAGAACATAGGCAAAGCGCCTCGGGTCCGAAGGAGGAACTCTGGGATCATTGAAGCCGCCCGTCACCAGAATCGGTTTTGAGACATTCTCGGCATAAAAAATCGGCGCTACTTTGCGGTTCAAGGCGCCGCCGACCGGGCCATATTCCTTCTCCCATGACGGTATAAAAACCGGGTTGGAGTTAAGAATGGTATGATCGGGATCCGACACGCCCACCTGTGAGACAACACAGGCAATCTTATCCGGGCATTGCGTGGCCAGCCAATCAACCGTATAGCCGCCGTATGAGCCGCCCCAGATGGCGATTTTATCCGGCTTCGACCATCCCTCGTTGATCAGATAATCGATGGCCGCCTCATCATCCTTGAGAGCATTAAATCGCCCTTCGAGATTATCAGCCTGCTCATAGGCCGGGCCGTAACCGGATGATCCCCGAACATTGGGCAGCATGTAGATAAATCCCTTGCTCAGGGCGAAAGCCATATTCCGCGAAAAATACGGCCGGCTCTGCCCCGCCGGTCCGCCGTGATAATCGATAATAGCCGGGTTAGTACCGTCCTTCTGAGCCGTTTCGGGAATATAGACAAAGGCCGGTATCATGGTCCCATCGTATGATTTATATTTGATTAAATTAACCTCGATTTTTGAAAAGTCATACCCGAAAGTGGAGATTTTCCCGATCTGCTGCAGCTTGTTCTCGCCCAGTTTGAATTTGAAGACTGTCGGCGGCATCGTCGGCGCGGAAAAATCAAAAACCACCTCACCCGAATCGTTGCTGCCGATATTGGAGATGATGCCGATATCGGTATTGGGCATCGGTATTGACGCTCCCCTGAGGTCAAAGGCCGCCAGCTGAGAATACCCTTCCTTGTTCAGAATCAGGAAAACCAGGCCTTTTTTCCGGTCAAAACCGGTCTTATCCACTTCCATCCGCGGGTCATTCAAGATTGTGAATTCATTCGGTTTGGCCGGATCGAGCAGGCAGTACTTCAGGAATTCCTCCGGTTTGGATTTAATGGATGTCAGGGTTACGATTTTACCGTCCTGCGTGAATAAGGCATTGCTGAAAATGGCCGTATCCGACATAACCGTCATTTTGTTGGTCGCCAGATCATAAATGCAAAGCTGCGCCTCGGAAGCAGAATAACTGCGAATGACAGTCATCTTGCCTTTGTAGTAGTCGCCGGGGAAAAATACCCCCGGCTCGGTGTAGAGCGTATCGAGCACCCCGGTCGATAGAGTATAGCGGGCGAAATGAATCGTGCGACGATCGTATGTCACGACAAAGAACCGGTCGGGATTGTCCTCATCATACATCGGCCCGAAAAAGGCCGTCTTGCGGTCAACCAGCAACGGTCGAAATTTGCCGTCACGAGAGAAATACCATAAATCATGCATCTCATCGCCGTGCTTGTAAACACTGACAATGACAAAATCGCCCGACGGATGCACCGCAAATTCTGAAATGGTAAAACCTTCTTCGGTCCAGTTGTTGGGTGTCAGCTGAATCGGCCAGCCCATCGCCTTATCGAGGTAAAAGAGGGCCGAGCTTTCTCCGGTTAAGCGCATCTCGAAATAAATCCGGCCGGTATTATCAATCTGGGGTTTGGTGATAAGATCAATACCGAGCAGAAAAGTCAGGTCGTTGACCGTTGGTTCCCAGTACTTTGATGATTCCAGCATTTTTGTCGTCACTGCTTTAGTACTGTCAATGTAGGCCATTATTTTGCTCGTGTCGGTAAGAACCCAGGAGTCGATCTCCTTCAGCAATCCTTCAACCCTGCCGGAGTTCTGGGCGGTCGCCATCGAGAAAGCGAGCACTAACACCAGCATTACCGTGGTAGCAATCCTCAATACCATCAATACCTCCTATGATTAGTATCGTTTTAGTTTTTGACTAAGTAATAGAACTCAAAATGAGCAATGTAAGTTTCATTTTATTTATCTTTGAGTTGCAGATAAAATCCGAGATTTTGCAAATAAGCGCTCAAAAAACACTATTCGAACTTTTCAGTGATTTGACAATAACTAAACTTTCCCGGATTGTCAAGAACTTCCCCGCTTTCCTGAGTGACGGCTCCTGTGGCCATAATAACAAAAGCGTTTGGCTATTGCCGGGCAAATACTCCGGGAGCGCGCCGAGGCGGGCGGCCAATATAGTGCGGGAAAGATTGAGGTAGACTGAATGCCTCATGGCATTACCGGGCAATTGAATCGCAAACACCCCTCAAAGCCAAAGGGGATAGTCGTAATGACTATCCCCTTTCCTGTCAACTCTGATTTCGCACTAATTTCTTACATCGGCCTGCAAATCAGCGCTGTTCGTTCCGACAAATTCGCTACCTCTGGTTCATCAGGACGACCACGGAGCCCGCGTCACGATTAGTCACTACCAGGTCATTGTAACCGTCGCCATCGAGATCTTCCGAGAAAATCGAAACCGGATCGCCGCCGGCATCGAAAGTGGAGATACTACCGAAAGTGCCATTACCATTATTTGTCAGGACAGTGACTGAATTGGACCAATAGTTTGTAATGGCCAAATCCAGGTCATTATCCGCATCAAGATCAACAGCGACCAGGGAAGTGGGATGGTTCCCAACAGCATATCTGGCGGGTGCAGAAAAATGACTCGATCCATCATTCAGCAGGACAGCAAGATCATTGGAATATGTATTCACGACTGCAATATCACTGTCGCCATCTCCGTCAAGATCGGCGAGAACAAGCGAGCGGGGACCCTCACCAACACCAAAACTCAAGTCTTCGGATCGGGAAAAACATGTATCGCCGCAATTTATCAGAATAGAAATACTATCGATTGAGCCGGGATTAGGAACAGCAACCCAATCCCTCGAGAAATTTGTAACGGCCAGGTCAAGGTCACCGTCTCCATCAACATCACCGGCGGCCACCCAATACGGGACTGCTCCGGCAGGATAATTCGCCGCAGCCGCAAGCACCCCGGTACCGTCTCCATACAGAACCGAGACATTATCGCTGCGGGCATTGGCCACAACCAAATCCATATTGCCATCAAGGTTAATATCTACGGCAATCACCGAACGGGGATTTTCCCCAACCGGGTAATAAACAGGCGAATTGAAGGTGCCTTCACCGGTATTCAGGTAGACAGAGATATCACCCGAAAGGTCGTTCGCAACCACAACATCGGCGGCCGAATCTTTGTTTAGGTCGGCCGCGAGAATTCCCCACGGACCATTTCCGGCCTCGTAATCAGTAACCGAAAGAAAACCGGCGTGTCCATCGTTTTCCAGGATATGGATATCGTTGTCCGAAGAATTTGCTATGGCAATATCTATGTGCCCATCCATATCCAGATCTCCTGTGGAGACGAAGACGGGAGCCCTTCCTGTCCGGTAGGTGGTCGGATCCGCAAATGCCCCAACGCCGGTGTTCTTGAATATAGTAAGATCATTCGATCCCTCATTTGCCACAGCCAGATCGATGTAATTATCATCGTCAAAAAGGCCGCTTGCCACGGCTCCAGGGTGCAATCCCGCCTGATATCTGACCTGACTTCCAAAGCTGCCGTTACCCAGGTTTTTGCGAACAGAAATGTCTCCCGATTCGTAGTTTGCTACGATCATATCTTTGCTGCCGTTGTTGTCAATATCCTGAAGAATGATGGCGGCGGGTCCATTTCCCACGCCAAAGGCTTTTACAGTGTCCGCGAAAGTAGAATCACCTTCATTAAGGAGTACGGAAACACTGTCATCCATAAAATCAGCCACAGCCAGGTCGATATCGTTGTCGCCGTCAAGATCGCCTCCGGCGACCGAATAAGGATTCTTACCAACGGCAAAATCAACTGCCGCGGCAAAAGTCCCATCACCATTGTTCTTTAAAATCGAAATATTATTTGACGCGCTGTTGACAACGGCCAGATCCACGGCATTGTCCCCGAAAAGGTTGCCCGCATAAACAGAACGCGGAGCATCGCCTACAGGATAGCTGACGACAGGATCAAAGGTTCCATCACCATTGTTTATCAGTACGGAAATATTATCCGAGCTATTATTTACTACGGTAAGATCACTATCGCCGTCATTGTCCAGGTCTGCGGGGCAAATGGCACAGGGGTTATTTCCGACGCTATAATTAACCGCTGCGGCAAATTTACCTTCCCCTGAATCAATTAAAATCGATATACTATTAGAGTTGAAGTTAACTACCGCCAGGTCGTTGTGGCCATTGGCATTGAGGTCCACTACAGAGATAGCCTTCGGTTTTTCTCCGGTAGCATAATTCTCTTCAAAGGATCCTCCGCCTCGGTTGATCATGATCGACAGATTGTCCGAGAGCCAGTTCGCTATGGCCAAGTCCAAATCGCCATCCTTGTCGAAATCGGCAGATGTAACGGCGTAGGGGTATTTCCCGGCATCGCGTGGCACCGGAGGCCCAAATTTCTGTCCCCCTGTAGTCGCCACCGGGCCAGTGGACTCCTTGCCGCATCCCGCCAGAAGGACAAGCGCAAGAATTAGTCCTATAATAGACAAATAGATATACTTTACTTGCCCGTGGATCATGTCAGAGACCATAACAACACCTTCCTCTCAATGCTGAATAATGATTGTTAATTGAATCTATCGAAGAATAATCTGAACAATACCGGCTCAGTTGTCAAGTCTTTTTTGGGTAACGTGTAGCCCTTCTGACAGATGGGATCTTTTCTAAAAGCGAAAAATCGATCTTTTTCCAACTTCAAGGTGTGACAGGCACCCTATCGGCTTTTGCCAGGCCAGTTTACTGCCCTCACTATAGATATGAATCACTATATTTTCAACGGAACTTCAATCGGGATACAAGTCAGCACTTTCAATTCCCATAAGGCGGAAAGGCTGGGATTCTCCGGGGCATGATTCTGCAATCCGTTGCCCCACAACCGAGTAACTCATAGAGCGGGGGGGGTCGTTTCTTCATTTTTGTTCTCTTTTGTAGTGATCTCGTGTCGATTTTGAGGGTATAGGCCACGCGGGTGACAATTCTTGACATTGGGAAAGTTGATAAATTGCTTTTTGACTTTAGACACATAAATAGCCGTGCTTTCTGTTAAAAGGGGGATCCAATTCACCAGCGAAGTGCTACTGATTTTGATGTGATGAGGATGTTGAATGCCCAGTCGGGACAGGCGCAAGGGTTTCGATTTACCCGCCCATAGATGCGACGCAAATGGCGGAACCGCAAGACTTCGGGACTGTTGATAAAGGCACATATTCGAGATTAAGCTGTTTTTAACCTGTTGTCTTTCAATGCCCGTAATGGCACCCTGCGTCCGCTTGCCGGGGTTTTTCAACACTCCCCTTCGTCTGGGGTTCTGCCCTACCGCAAGCTGACAAATTCCGGTGGATCAGGGCTCTGCGTTTTTGTAATCTTGCTTGACGGGGATGAAAGAAGTGATATATTATGTAATAGTATTATAGGTCCAAAGTCCTGCACTTTCAACTTTTTTATATTTTTGTCGTTCCGCAGGGTCTGCTATGTATCAAGTCAAGCCCATTTTCGGGTTTTATTCGTGAATCCAAACCAGTCTGCTATTCGTGGCCTCTTTTATAGTGAGCCACAGGTAATCAATCCGAGGTTTTCACGGGGGAAGCGGCAGAC